>CAZNMB010000075.1:0-7781 GCA_964574095.1 uncultured Dehalococcoidia bacterium | reverse complement strand
ATGAAGTCTACCATCAGGTGGTAGATGGCATGTATGTTGGAGTAGTAGCCCGGGAACAGTATCTCTTCGGTGGCGAGGCCGCCGCCGACTTCGTAGCGGCGCTCGACCAGGGCGACTTTGAGGCCCGCACGGGCGAGGTACGCGGCCGTAATCAGGCCGTTGGGGCCGCCCCCGATAACGACAGCATCCCAGTCGCTCTCAGCGGGGAACTCAGAGAAAAGGCACTGCGGGTGCGGCTGGCCGACCAGTTCTCTCTTCTGCATTTCTATCTCCTCCTTGATGGCCTCAGCGGGTCGCCACTGATTCCGGGCGCCTCGGTATTGCCGATATCTTGCCCTCTTCCGGGATGTACCACGGCGAAGCGTACCACCAGTCGCCGGGCTCGGCGATGCCGTCCTCGATCAGGATGTGCATCAGGTTGTAGCCGACGGCCATCAGGCAGAGGCCTCCGGGGTGGCCTGATGACTGGTGGGACAGGTACAGCCCTTCGATCTGGGGCACCCGGTAGCGTGCCAGCTCCGGCAGGGGCCGCTCGTTCCACCACTGGTCCCGGTCACAGCGGAGCCCGTACCAGGAGCCGCCCATCATTCCGGTGTTGCGGAACTCCTGGTCCCAGGGACCGTCTGAGAACATCTGGACGAGGTTGTCCGAATCGAGGTTGTCCACAATCTGGCTGAGGGAGACTCGCATGTACTCATCCCACTTGGCCTTGTCATCCATGCCCTCGAGGCCGTCCACGTTGTACTGTGGGGTCGGGACGAGCATGAACAGAGGCCCGTTGATGTAGTAGCCGGGTCGGGTGCTCTGGGGATGACACTCGGCATAGGTCTCGCTGGCAACCATGCCGTACATCGCTCTCTCCGGCGGGATGGCGAGGTTGTGCTGGTGCCCCATCACATCCGTCACGTGTTCGAAGTAGAGCTCCCTCGAGTCCATGGGGTAGAACGGGCCTGTGAACGACCCGTAGTCCTCATACTTGTAGTCGTCCTTCTGGAACTTGGGCCGGACGTGAAGCCGCTCGCGGGTGAGGAAGTGGGCCATGTAGAGGCTCCCGCCCTTGAGGCTGAGGTCCTTGATCCGCTGGAGGAAGCCCTTGTCTAGGTGTCGCGGCCCGATCATGTCGAGGAAGGTGGGCTTGATGTGGACTGCGCTGATGACGGCCTTGTCCGCCCAGATCTTCTTCGCTCCCCACGTGGCGTCGTCCCTGAGGCGAACCCCTACCGCGCGCCCGTGCTCGATAATGATCTCCTCCACGGGGCAGCACGTGCGCACGACCGCGCCGTGGGCGATGGCGCAGCGCAGGAGGGCGTGATAGTAGCCGTGGATGTTGCCGCGCGGGGCCACGGGCATCGCTACGGCCGGCGGGAGGACGGTGGCCACGCTGCACAGGGCGGGAATGGCCCCGCCCTCCATGTGGCCGTGTGCTCCCGACACCAGGGCGATGTACGCCTGGTTGACCTTGAAGGGCTCGGTCTCCAGGTACTCGTCCATGAGGTCGAACATGGTCATCTCGAGCAGTTCGCGGGTCCAGACGCCCGGATCATGCTTCTTGTACACCTGCATGAAGGGGATGGTATGCTCGTTGAGCTCAACCTCGGGGGGATGCGGCGGGCACCAGAAGGTGGCCCGCATCAGGTCCTTGAAGAACATGGGATCTGTCAGCATGCCGCAGAGCCTGCCCCAGCCCATCTTGTCCTTGTCGGTCACCTTGGAGAGGCCATCGGTAGTCAGCATGTACCTGTTCAGGTCCAGCGGCACGTATGCTCCGGCTTTCCAGTCCATGCGAAAGCCGTACTTCCACATCTCGAGCTGCTCCCAGCCCGGCGCCGAGCCGCCGTAGTTGGCGATAGCGTGCGGCTGAATACGGACGCCCGCGATGGGCTCGGTGGTCTCCTGCGCCCCGCCGCACTCCGGTCTCTCCTCCAGCAGGCAGACCTTCAGCCCGCACTTGGACAAGTACGCGGCCGTCGTCGTGCCGTTGTGGCCGGCACCTATGATCACTACGTCGTACCTTTCCTCTTTGCCCATGTTCGCCTCCTTAATTCCAACGACAAAAGGCCCAGGATGTGTCTGGATACTGCCTAAAATAGGCCGCGTCCTAGTCGAAGTCTATGGTGCTGCCACTGTTTATGGTTAGTGGCTGCCTGACATGGCTCTGTGACAACACCATCGCGAAGCGCCGATGCGAGGGCCTCGCGCAGGGGCCGGGCGATGAGGTTCCGGCTGGTGCTGGCGGTGGCACGGCAAAGCCGGCACCCAGAGGGGACTACACGAGTCCCGTCAGATGTGCCGGCGTCGAAATCTCTCGGCGTCGCCGATCGGCCGGGCGCCTAGTGGCGGCTCAGCTTGCTCGTTCGGGCCTGCCTGTATCGGGGCTGCTCCATTATCAGCGCGGCGACGTCCTCGGCCTTGAACCTCCGGTGGCCGCCGGGGCCGACGCGGTACTCCGTTATCAGGCCCTTGGCGCTCCACCTGCGCAGAGTATTGGTATGTACGTTGAGCACCCGACACGCCTCGCTTATCGTCAGCATCGGGCTCAGGGCCCCGTTCTTCTTCGCTTCCGACCTGCTCTTTCGGGTTTCGCCTTTCATTCGCTCCACCGCCCTTCCGGTACCGGGGCGCGCCCATGGCGGCACCGCCGGGCGCATTCTCCCCAGATTAACCTTCCTGCACCCGAGTGTACTTCGAGCAGCGCTCCCTGTATGTGACTTCTGTCTCACCGGAGAGCGCGTGCTCGCAGGCTCCGACCCCGCATGTTCTCGCGTATCGTGGCCGGGGGGCCGGGCCCGGGGCAGCCTATCCCACCAGCGGGGTGGAGTCGAGTGCAAACGGGTTCACTCTCATTGCGAGTGAGAACAGATAGGGATACTCGGATTTCAGGTACTTCACGTAGTCCACCCACTGGCGTGACAGGAGAGTGTAGACCCTCTTGATGTCGTTGGCCAGGTGGCTGAGGTCCGAGTCGGGGAGCTGCGACAAGTCCCCCCGGTATTCCAGTTCGTCCAGAAGGTGGAGCACAGCGCGTAGAAGCTCCGCGAATGACTCGTGTTCGAGTACTGTGGGGTTTTCGACGATGCGCAGCAGGAGGTCTCTCTTGCCCACCAGAAAGCCCCGAAGCTGCTCCAGCTCCATCTTTCGGATGTCGATTTCGTAGTGGTGGGACTTCAGGCGTTCGCCCGCCGCGAGGAACTCCCTGTGGGTCCAGGACTCGGACACGGCGAGATGGTCTCTGATGGTATCGAGGCGGGGGTCCATGTCGGAGAGATATGTGAGCAGCCTGGAGCCCGTGTCGCTGAAGAACGTCCCGATGACCATGTTCAGCTTCTCGAGCCTGACGGCCTTCTCCCTCTCGCCAAGCACTTGGTGTATAATGAGGCTCACCAGCAGCACTTCGATGGGCAGGAACGCCAGATCGCCGAGCATGTAGATCCCGATGTGGTGGACGTCCAGGAAGACCGCATAGTGAATGCCGTAGAGCACCGCGGACAGCAGGACGAGGGAGATTCCCAGAAGGACCTGCCAGCTTAAGCGTTGCATGCTCCTGTACCTCCTTGCGGGTCGTAGTCGGATCGTTGCGGGCCCGGTTCGGGGGGGCCCCGCTCTCCCAGATTATACCCTGTGGCGTGGTTGTGGCGGCCACGGGAGGTGATGTATGGACAGCGATCGGAAGGATAAGCTGATCAGGCTCCTCGAATACTGGATTGAGCACAACGAGGAGCATGGCGCGGAGTTCAGTGAGTGGGCGCGGGGGATGGTAGACCGGGAGGAGGCGGGAGTGCGCGACGACCTGATGCAGGCGCGCGAGGGCATGAGTGAAGTGAACGTCCGGCTGCGCAGGGCGCTTGAGAAGCTGGGTGGCGGGGGGTAGGGGGGCTTCACGGGAAGGCGGCGCTGCCGCCGTTCAGGTCAGGTAGCGAAAGGAGACTCGGCGGGATAGCCTACAAGATTGATGCCGGGAAATGTGCCACCGTTCCCTGGCTGTGCGGGGACTGCAGGCCGGAGTGCCCCAATGCGGCGATCAGCACGGCGCACGTTGTAGACCCCGAGAGGTGTACTGAATGCGTCGGGGCCTATGAGTCCCCGCGCTGCGCCGGGCTGTGTCCGGCGGGTGCCTGCGTACCGGACCCGGAACGCCGGGAGACCAGGGAGCAGTTGCTCCACAAGTGGCGCGCACTCCACCCGGATGAGGAGCCCGCAGCAGGGACCTGGTAGGAGGCCGTCCTGGAACCGCGGGCGGGTTTCGTCATCTGCTCCAACACCGACTGAAGCGCATGGTGCAGGCTGGCATGTACCGGCCCCGGCTGCCGCGGTGACGTGCTGCCGGCACAGGTTCGGGACTGCGCCACCCCAGCCGAACTGTAATACCCGTGTCCGTTCCTTGTAACGCCATGCCGCGCGCGCGTAAGTATTTCTTAATATTGCGTGCTTACCATCTGGATGCGAATGTCGCCGTGTGGCGGCCGGGCCTCGTTCCCCCGGCTGCAAGCAGCAACCGGGTGGCGTCGGCATGAGCGGACGCGAATTTGTCGGCGACACGGGGGAGCCCGTGCTGGCCCTGATTATCGAGGATGACGCGGAGATCGTCGAGTCCGTATCCCAGGTTCTGCGGATGCGCTGGCCGTCGGCGGAGCTGACCTCGACACATCTTGGAAGTCGCGGCATCGAGCTGGCGGAGAGCGGGACGCAGAGCGTCATAATCCTCGATATCGGCCTGCCTGACATGAGCGGGCTGGACGTGCTCAAGCGCATTCGGTCCTTCTCCCGGGTCCCCATAGTCATCCTCTCGGTGAAGTCCGACGAGGCGGACATCGTCAAGGGACTGGAGTGGGGAGCCGATGACTATGTCGTCAAGCCCTGCAGTCCTCTCGAGCTACTGGTGCGTGTGAAGGCGCGAGTGCGGGAGGCAGAGGGAGTCAGCGACGAAGCCCCGCTGACCTTCGGCTCCCTGACTTTCAGGCCCCTCTCGCGGCAACTGCAGTGCGGAGAAAGGGCAGTAGACCTCACGGCCGTCGAGTCGCGCATCATGCACCACCTGATGAGGAACGCCGGACGGGTATCGACGTATGCCGATATTGCTGAAGAAGTCTGGGGCGACGACTACCCCGGCTCCGCGGACAGCCTCAGGGTTCACATCAGGCGGCTGAGGCAGAAGATCGAGGAAGACCCCGGCAATCCCCGACGTCTCTCCACCAGACCCGGCGTCGGCTACTTGCTCAGAGAACTACCGGCTGTCCACCCCGAATAGTCCCGCCCGGAGCCGGTCTGCCCGGGCCGGGTCTTCGCCGTCTCCATCTTGGGGCAGGTCCTTTCCACGCTGCATGTCTATTGACAAGACTTCCAAAATGCGATAAAAGTGACCCCACAAGCTGCAGGGCCTTGTTGCAAGCGCCCGATCGTTTCCGGCAGTCCGGCTGCCGTCTTTCAACCCCGCAATAAGGGGCCTGCTCACTCTGCGGCAGCAGCCAGCTGCGGACCGGGGACGGTGCCAGGCTGGCGAGATCGACAGTGGGGGGAAGGCGAGAGCCCCCCTTCTTCTTGAGAGACCGGCCGTTGAGCAACCGGCCGGTGTCGAGAGGCTTTGGTTGCCGAGCGTCGGTGGAGTTTGCCCCATGAGAAGCGTGGAACTGTCCGTCACTATTGCAGCGCCGAGAGATGTGGTACTGAGGGAGATTTCGGAATACACTCATCCCCCGCGACTGCACAAGACCATACAGTCGGTCCGGGTGTTGGAGGACGAGAACAACGTGAGTACCGCGCTCTGGCGTCTGAAGGTGCTCGGTTTCACGCGTGAGGCCAGCCAGAGGCAGGTCATATCTCCCCCGGACAAGATGACCAACGAGACGATAGGCGGTTTCGCCAGGGGCACGCTGGAGACGACGTGTCTGTATGAGACGGAGGATGGGACGAGGATTGTGGACAGGGTGGATGTGAGGATTCCCAGATGGGGCCTCCTGCTTGAATGGCCGGTGGCGTGGTACACCAGGCGCATGACATGGGATATCCTGATGGATCACAAGCGAGACCTCGAGTCCCGCTACGGCCCGGAGGCGAAGCAGGCGGGCGGGCAAGGCAAGGAGGAGTAGCGACCATGCTCTACCTGCACGAGAACACCTACCCGTTCACCGGCATGATGGATGAGTACGTGCGAGTGATGGAATCGGACCTGATCCCCGGCCTGGACCGCCACATGACGGTGATGGGCGTCTTCAGGGTGGCATTCCGACATCGCGAGACCTTCTTCCTGTCGGAGCTGCCCGACGGCGTGCACAGCCTCGAAGGGCTCTCCAACTTCGTGATGCACGAGCGTGACGGGCTGTCGTGGCACCGCGTGGGATTCCGGTACAGGGACGACTGGTTTGACAGCCTGCTCGAGGGCCTGCCCTTCTCCCCGACGGCGGAGCGGATCAGAGAGAGGCAGAAGCAGGGGGACTTCACCGGCAACACTCTGTACTGCCGCTGGTCGCACAGCGTCCTCCCCGGCAAGACCGCCGAGTTCCTGGAGTCCTTTGAGCGCGAGCTTGTGCCGGTATCGGAGAGCCGGGATATGAAGCTGGCGGGCTGCTACCGATGGTTCGGCGCGTGTGGGGAATCGGGCGAGGTAGTGAGCTTCTGGTCGCTGAAGGACTGGGCTCACTGGGGCCGGATTCGGGAGGCGCAGGCCGGCGACAAGGAATACCGGCCGTGGAACGAGAAGCTTGTCTCGCTGTGCGCGGAGTGGAGCTGCAAGTTCCTGGTCCCGGTGCCCTATTCCATGCTGCACTAGCGGTCCCGGTAGGGCTGCCGGAGCGCAGTCCATACCTGTTTGGAGGGCAAGACGTGCTCTATCTCTATGAAAGCATAACGATTGTCTCCCGGTTCCAGGAGGAGTTCTGGAAGGTGATGGGCACCGACTACGTGCCTGACGCCGAGAAGGCGGGGCAGCGCCTCGTCGGGATGTTCATGGTCGGCATTCACTACAACGAGAACCTCGCCATCTGGGAGGTGGATGACTGGGCCGCCTTCGATCGGCTGCAGCGGTTTCACGACGACGACCCCCTGGTTAAGGTCTGGGAGCGCGAGGCCGTTGACTACCGGACCGACTACGTGGGCAAGGTGCTGGAGCCGGCACCCTTCTCGCCGACGCTGGCCCAGATCAAGTCAGGTGACCTCCAGTCCACCATATATCTGCACACCGTGGCCCGTGTCCTTCCCGGCAAAGTCGAGGAGTACATCAGCGCCGTCGGCAGCGAGCTTGTGCCGATGGCACTGAGCTGGGGGATGAAGCTCGTAGGCTGCTACCACGCTGTGGCGGGCACGGCCGGCAGCGGCGAGGTGATCAACATCTGGACGGCGGGTAACATACACGACGACTGGGTGAGAATCCGCCAGGCCTCCCTGAGCGACCCGGCGTACGGAGAATGGGAGGCCAAAGCGGGGCAATGGCGCCCGAAGGTGGTCTATCGATTCCTCTACGGTCTTGTCCCCTATTCGCCGCTGCGCACGCCGTTCCTGCAGGGCGAGGCAGCGGCGGAGGAGGTCAAGGTGGTGGCGATGCCGGCGGTCGAGTGGGGGAAGGAATGAGTCACACGGCTCGGCGGACAAACTAGGAGGGCAGAACATGGCTGAAGAGTTGCCACAGGAAGCAAAGGAAGTGACGTACCACACGGCGGAGGAAATGCCGGAGGAGATCAAGGACTTAATCTACAAGCAGTGGCTACCCCACACCGTCAGGGGGCTCATAGAGGGGGTGAAAGAGCTTCCGCAGGAATACCGTGATCATGTCTGGAAGAAGATGTCGGAAG
>CAZNMB010000074.1:5278-7796 GCA_964574095.1 uncultured Dehalococcoidia bacterium | reverse complement strand
ACAATGGCTGACGACAAGCTCTGTGAGGTCGTCTTCGACAACGTCCGTGTCTCCAGGGATAACCTGCTTGGCGATCCGGACAAGGGATGGGCCATCGTTGCCCGCACGCTGGAGCACGCCGCGATCGCAAAGTGCGCTGAGATGGTCGGCGGAGCGGAAGCCGTCCTCGACATGACCCTGCAATACGTCAAGGAGCGCGTGCAGTACGGCAGGCCCATCGGCAGCTTTCAGGTGATCCAGCACTACTGCGCCAACATATGGACGAACGTGGCCACCAGCAGAAACCTCCTGTACAAGGTCGCTTGGGACCTCGGCGAAGGCCTTGCCACGCCCGGGCAGGTTGCCGCAGCCAAGGGCTGGATCAACCAGGCCTACAAGTTCGTCACCGAACGCGCCGTCCAGTGCCACGGCGCTATTGGCCTGACAAGGGACCACGACGTCGGCCTGTACTATCGCCGGGCCAAAGCGGGAGAGTTGGCCTTCGGCGACACCGACTTCCAGAGGGAGCTTGTCGCGCAGCACATGGGCCTGTGATCCGTCCTGTCAGACTTCCGTAAGGGGGAGAGAAATGGACTTCGGCTTTACCGAGAAAGAAGAGGCCTTCAGGCAGGAGATAAGAGACTACCTGGAGAAGGAGTTGGCCACACAGACCTTCGGGAGGACCCCGGAGGAGCTTTTCAGCCGTGAGTTCACCAAGAAGCTGGCGTCCAAAGGCTGGATCGGCGTAGGATGGCCCACGGAATACGGCGGACTCGGACGTTCCTACACCGAACAGCTCATCTGCGGCGAGGAAATGCTGCGCTCCAGGGCCCCCGCCGGCGCTCACATCCTCGCACAGAACATGGTGGGGCCGTCGCTCATCCGGGTCGGCACCGAGGAGCAGAAGCGCGAGTTCCTCCCCAAGATCCTGAGCGGCGATCTGGTCTTCTGTCTCGGCTACACTGAGCCCAACGCAGGCTCCGATCTCGCCGCCTGCCAGACATCCGCGGCCCTCGATGGCGACGAGTGGGTCATCAACGGGCAGAAGATGTTCACCAGCTTCTCCGCCTACGCGGACTACGCCTGGATGACCGTGAGGACTGACCCCAATGCGCCCAAGAGGCACCGCGGTATCAGCATGTTCATCGTGAGCATGAAGACCCCGGGCATCACAATTCGCAACTACGACACCATGTGGGGCTTCCCTGTCTACGAGGTGTTCTTCGACAATGTGCGCGTTCCCAAGACCGCCGTGGTTGGAGAGTTGAACAAGGGGTGGGACTATCTCACCGTGGCCCTGGACCACGAGCGGGTATTCATGGGGGGTGTCGTTGCGCTGCACCGGCGCCTGTTCGAGGACATTGTGGAGTACGCCGGGAAGACCCACCGCAACGGCAAACCGATCTCCGAGGACCCTATCATGCGCCAGAGGCTGGCTCAACTCGCCATCGACCTCGAGGTCGGGCGCATGTTTGCCTACCGGGTCGCGTGGCTGCTGGGCCGGGGCATCGTTCCCTTCGCCGAAGCATCGATGACCAAGATATTCACCAGCGAGCTTGAGCAGCGGCTGGCCAATACCGCGATGATGGTCCTCGGTCTCTACGGCCCCCTCGACGGGGAGAAGGCCCCGTTCAAGGGGTACTACAGCTACGAGTACAAGTTCTCCTTGATGCAGGCCGTCGGCGGTGGCAGCAACGAGATCGAGCGAATCCTCATCGCGATCGCCGGCCTGGGCCTGCCCAGACCATGACAGGCGCGTCCCAAACGATCGGATGCAGCCGGGGAAAGGAGGAGGAATGCTAATCGATGCGCACTATCACCTGGTAGCCGAGGAGTGGTATCCGGAGGGCTGGTGGCAGACCGTCACCAGCATGTATCTCAACGGGATGAAGCAGCTGGGCATGGAGATGCCTATCGAGATGATCAGAGGGACGCTGATTCCCACCCTCTGGGACCCCGAGGGTGAGTCCCTGATCGCCGACATGGATGCGAATGGCATCGACAGGACGGTCCTCCTGCCGATGGACTACTGGCTCATGTACGGGGAGCCCAAGGTATCCCTCGAAGGTCAGTTGAAGGCCTACGGCGCTCTCCAGAGCAGGCACCCCGACCGGCTAACGGCCTTCGCCACCGTGGACCCGCGTCGCTCCGACGCCGTAGCAGTGTTCGAGCGCGCCATCAAGGAATGGGGGCTCAAGGGACTCAACCTGTACCCTCAGACGGGCTTCTTCGTCAATGCGCCTGCCACCTACAAGGTGCTGGAGCTGGCCTCCGAGCACGGCCTCCCTATCACGTGCCATACGGGTCAGCTTGGCGCGGTGCCTCTGCGCGCGAAGTACGGCGACCCTATCCACCTGGACGACGTTGTTCAGGACTTCCCCAACCTCACAGTCACAGCGGGCCACATGGCTTTCGGCTGGCACGAGCAGCTCTTCTACCTGGCGGGACTGAGGTACGGCATCTACACCGACGTCTCGGCGTGGCAGGATGTAGCGCGAGCTAATTATGTCAAGTTCTGCCGGGTCCTGCGCAGCGCCCT
>CAZNMB010000074.1:2580-5268 GCA_964574095.1 uncultured Dehalococcoidia bacterium | reverse complement strand
CAACAGGGTCCTCTTCGGCACCGACAACCCCTTCGTGGCCGCTCTGATGTCCACCAGGGACTACGCCGACCTGATTCGAGACCTGCCTCAGAAGGCGCCGGAGGGCATCGCCTTTACCGAGGCCGAGGTCAACGCAATCCTGGGCGAGAACGCCGCCAGACTGCTTTCCTTGGGTGGCTAAGCGCCTTCGTGTCGCCAAGACCAGAGCAAGGGGGTACTGAGTTGAGCATCAAAGACACGTGCGCAATCGCCGGCGCCGGCTTGACGAAGATTGGGAAGAAACAGGAAGGCATCAGCACCATGGCCTTTGCCCTCGAGGGGTGCAAGCTGGCCATCGAGGACGCAGGCCTGTCCAAGGATGATGTGGACGGCCTCCTTCTTGCATACCCTTCGCAGCAGGGCGAACGACACGGCTATTCGGGCAGAGTCGCCGACCTTCTGGGCATATCATCCAACTTCAACGCAACTGTGGACTGCGGTGGCGCCACACCCATCGCTCTGGTGCAGTTGGCGGCCATGGCCATCAACTCCGGCATGTGCAAGGCCGTGGTCTGCTGCTACGGCTGGCAGAACAACCCTGCTGACGTCCCACTGAGCCTGCCTCCTGGCTTCGAGTTCACGCTCCCCTACGGCGAGATCTCCGCGATACCCTTCCTGGCTCAGGTTACCCGCAGGCACATGCACGATTTCGGCACCACCGAAACCCATCTGGGTTCCGTTGCCGTTACCTGCAGGAAGCACGCCTGCCTCACTCCTCACGCCCAGATGTACGGCAAACCGATCACCCTTGAGGACCACAGGAACTCCCGCTGGATATCTGAGCCCCTGCGGGCCCTGGACTGCTGCCCCTGGACGGACGGCGGCGGCGCCGTGGTGGTAACCTCCGCTGAGAGGGCCAGGGACCTGAAGAAACGTCCGGTCTACATCAGCGGCTTCGGCCAGGCCCACGGCGCACCCCTTCTCCGCCCGTGGCGCAACCCCGACGTGCCCGATTGGTCCACATGGTCACGGGCCAGCGACACAGCCTTCACCATGGCGGGGATGAAGCGCGACGACATTGACGTGTGCCAGTTCTACGACGCCTTCACAATCGTCTTCATCGTACAGCTTGAGAACGCCGGCTTCTGTAAGATCGGCGAAGGCGGGCCTTTCGTCGAGAGCGGTGCCATCGAACTCACCGGCAAGCTCCCGTCGAACACGGCCGGGGGCCTCCTCTCGGAAGGCCATACAATGGGCATGGGCCATATAGTCGAAGCCGTTCGCCAGCTGAGAGGAGAGTGTGGGGACAGCCAGGTCAAGGACGCGGAGGTAGCGTTTGCAACCGGCTTTGGCGGTGTAGTCAACGAGTACCCTCCCACTTTCAGTTGCTCCACCTTGATCCTCAGGAGGTAGAAGCATGGCGGAGTTCAAGATCCCCAAGCCGCTCCCTACGCCCAGCGAGTGCTCCAGGCCATTCTGGGATGCCTGCCAGAAACAGCAACTCCTGCTGCAGAGATGCGCCGATTGCGGCTTCTATCGCTTCCCCCCGAGCGTCCTCTGCCCCAGATGCATGAGTATGAACTGCGAATGGGCCGAGGCCAGTGGCAGGGCCAAGGTATTCTCGTGGCAGGTAACGCACTCGCCCTTCTATCCCGCATGGGAAACACCGTATGTCGTGGCTATCGTCGAACTCGAAGAGGGGCCCCGCATGCACACGAACATAGTCGGCTGCAAGCACGAGGGCCTCTGCATCGACATGCCCGTTGAGATCGTGTTTGAGAAAGTGGAGGACCAGGACTGGTTCTTGCCCAGATTCAGGCCGGCGGCCCGGCAATAGGGCACCGAGCACACTCTGAAAGGAGAAAGAGATGCCAGCAGTACTCTATGAGAAGAAGGACCACATCGCCATCGTCACCATGAACCGCCGCGACGCATTGAACGCGATGGACGACGAGATGATGGAACAGCTCTCCGACGCGTGGATGGACATCCGCGATGACCGCAACATCCGGGCAGCCATCATCACCGGCGCGGGGAAGACCGCCTTCTCAGTCGGCGGCGACCTCAAGACCTTCCTCCCCAAGATCATCGACGCCGACCTCCGAGACCTGCAGTCCGACACCAAGCCACTCAACGCCGTGCTCCGGGGCTTTGACCTCTGGAAGCCCGTGGTTGCCGCGGTCAACGGCTTCTGCTTCGGCGGCGGCCTCGAGATGCTTCTCGGCACGGACATCAGGGTAGCCTCCGAGACCGCGGTATTCGCCGTCATGGAGCCCACCTGGGCGCTCTTTCCCGGCGGCGGCACCACCGTCCGCCTCCCTCGCCAGATACCCTACGCCCGCGCGATGGAGATGCTTCTGACCGCCAACCAGGTGACCGCCCAGGAGGCCCTGCAAATCGGTCTCATCAACAAAGTCGTTCCCCAGAAAGAGCTCATGCCCACAGCCATGGCCTACGCCGAGAAGCTTTGCTCCAACGGCCCGCTCGCGGTGCAGGCCATCAAAGAATCCGTCCTCCGAGGCCTTGCCCTCGACGCCGCCTACTCGATTGAGAGACTGTTCTCCATGCAGATCTTCGATACGCAGGACGCCAAGGAGGGACCCAAGGCGTTCATGGAGAACCGCAAGGCGGTTTGGCAGGGCAAGTAGCCCGGCCCATACACTCCTGACACACACGAAAGAGGTGGCCTTCCCTCGGGTAGGCCACCAC
>CAZNMB010000074.1:0-2570 GCA_964574095.1 uncultured Dehalococcoidia bacterium | reverse complement strand
GGGGGGCGGGTCAATTTAACCCCTGGAGACGTACGAACCTGGGGGCCTTCCCGGGGGAAGGCCACCTCTCGTTGTCGCTCGACGCGGCAGGATCAGCTCAGCTTGTGTTTCGTCCGGGCGATGATCTGCTCCTGCACGTCCTTGTGGCAGTCGGTGAAGTAGGCGCTGTATCCCGCCACCCTAACCACCAGGCTCTCGTGCTGCTCGGGATGTGCCTGCGCCTCCCTCAGCACCGCATCATCGATCACGTTGCCCTGGATGTGGTGTATCCCCAGGTCAACAAACGTCCTCAGGTACGATACGAACTTCGACCGGTTGTCTCCCTCCAGAAACTGCGGCTCCCACCTCTGGTTGAACAGGTGGTTGAACGTCAGCATCGGGTCGATCTTCGCCACCGACTTCAGTACCGCCGTCGGCCCCTTCTTGTCCGTGCCCGCCACCGGCGATACCGTCCCGTCCGAGAACATCTCCCGGTCCCTCCGCCCATCAGGCGTCGCTCCCGTCAACCCGCTGAACGCCACGTACGCCGCGCTCCCGCTCCCGTCCGACTGCACGTTGAATCCGAATATCGTCTTGAACTGGTGCATAGTCCGGCACGTCCGGATGTGCACGTCCCGCGCGAACAGGTCAACGTAGTCGTCATCGTTGCCGAACTTCGGCGCGTCCAGGAACTTCTGCCTCAGCTCCTCGTGCCCCTCCCAGTTGTCCTTCAGCGCCTGCAGCAGCTCCGCCATCGTCACTTCTCTGTCCTCGAAGATCAGCTTCTTCATCGCTACCAGCGCGTTCACCACCGTCGTCTGCCCCACAGGCTGCATGTTCGTCTTGTGCCAGTAGTGCAGGTCCCTCACGTCCATCGCATTCTCGATGCACCCGTCCAGCAGCGCGCTGTTGAACGGCTGCGGCAGCCACTGGTCTTCGACCGCATCCGTGATGTTGCTGAACGTCACTATCTTCTCGGTGAAGAACTTCACCTGCTCCAGGTACGCCTCCATTACTTCCTCTATCGACTTGAACGTCTCCGGGTCCTGCGTCGCCGGCCCGATCTGCTTGCCCCCAAAGAACTTCTCGTCCCGCCCTCCCGTCAACGCGTACTCCAGACACTTCGGCAGCGCAAACCCCACACCCGCTATCCCCCGGTGCCCCATCGGCTTGCCCACCACTGCCCACCTCATGCACCCCTCGACACACCAGTTCCTCGCATCCTCCACCGGCATCCCCTTGCTCACCAGCCACGGCACCATGAACTCGTCGTTGAAGATCCCGTAGTGCCCCGCATCCTCCCTCATGATGTCCGTGAACCGGTACAGAAACTCGTCAGGCGTGTTCTTGTGCAGCCTCACCACCATCATCGGCTCCACAAGACCCAGCGACTTCACACTGTCCATGATGATGTACGTCAGCTCGTTCGTCGCATCCCGCCCGTACCGGTCCTGCCCCCCTATCGTCGCGTACCTCGGCGTCGTGTGCGCCCCACTCCCCATGATCGGCGCATTGAAGTCCGCAAGCTCCGTGAACTTCAACCAGACGTACTCGATCAGCTCCTGCGCCTCCTCCGCCGTGATCTTCCCCGCCTCTTTGTCTTTCTTGTAGAACGGGTACCACAGGTAGTCCACCCTGTCCCCGATCCCGCTCGTCTGTATGTCCAGCACCCGTATCAGCAGGAACAGCAGGAACCACGCCTGCAGTACCTCGTGAAAGCTCCGCGGCGGGTTCTCCGGTACCCACGAGCAGCTCTCCGCTATCTGCAGCAGCTCCCCCTTCCTCTTCTCATCACTCTCCCCCTCCGCCATCGACCGCGCCAGCTCCGCATACCGGTGCGCCCACCTCACCGCCGCGTCCAATGCGATGATCGCCGCCTCCAGAAACGCCTTCTTCTTCAAGTACTCACGCGGATGCTCCCGGATCAACTCCTTGTCCTGCGTTATCGCCGCCAGCTTCTCCTCAGCTTCCTTCCGGAACCCCTTCAGCCCCACCTGGAATACCTTCTCGTAGTTCGGCACCTGCCCCGAATGCGCCCCGTGTACCCACACGAATACCCCCTGGTTCATGTACGACCAGTACGGCTTGTCCTCCTCCGCCAGATACTGCCGCTCCGCTCCCTGTACCGACTTGTTGAACCAGTACTTCAGGATCTCGTGCATCTCCTCCCGCTCTTCGTCCGACAGCATGTCCCGGTATCCCATCTCGATCGCCTTGTCCACCCACCGCGAGTACAGCTCGGGATAGCTGATCACGTGGTCCGGCGACCGCGACGAGTTCCCCGCGATCCGGTCATAGTCATTGATATAGATCGTCATGTTGTCCAGATAATGCGCCATCGACTTCGCCCGCCGCAGCGACATCGGCTCCCCCTCCGTCGCCTTGTACGCCTGCGTCACCAACCGCGCCCGCTCCGGATCAAGCCTCAGCGTCGCCCGCACGTCACTGATCTTCCCCAGCTTCTCCTGCTCCTCTACCCGCCCCGTCCGCTGCCCCATCGCCGTCCGGTACCTCACCTGGTCCGCTATGATCTGCGTCAACCGCTTCTCTTTCGCCTCTTCTCTCACTGTCGCCATCGCTGGCCTCCTTCC
>CAZNMB010000073.1:0-7804 GCA_964574095.1 uncultured Dehalococcoidia bacterium | reverse complement strand
TGACGCTGAATGCTGCAGCCAAGTACTAGGTCAGGTACTCGGCGATGATGCGGTGGGCGATGTGGGCCTTGTCGCCGCCGCGGAACTCGAACGAGGTGTCTTCAAACCCGAGGCCCTTGATCGTGAGCCGGTCGGTGACGAAGTGGCCTTTCTTGAAGAAGCGCCCCTTGTTGTCCTCGCTGCCCACCAGGCTCATGCGGCTGTAGGGGATCGTGATCATGGCCTTCCGCTCCGTGGTCAGCGACTTGTCGTAGAAGATCACGCGCCGGTTGGTGATGCCGACGAAGCCGGTCTGCGCGCCCTTACAGTCGAAGACGGCGCGGATGATCTCGTCGGGCTGGCACATGCCCTCGATCTTCTCGAGCTGGTCCGGCCTGTCGAAGATGAGGTCGTCGGCGTGAATGGCCATGCGCTGCGCTCCGGGGAGCTTCCCCGGCCCTAGGGCTCCGGCGTCGCCGTCGGTGCCGGTGTCGGCGTGACGATCTCAAGGAGGAGAATGTCGAAGGTCAGCTCCTTCCCCGCCACAGGCGGGTTGAGGTCGAGCGTCACGGTCGATGCGGTGACCTCGATCACCGTCGCCTGGTACTGCTGGCCGGCCTGGGTCAATATCACCTGCAGCCCGACCGCGGGCTCCACGCCCATCTGCAGCGCCGAGCGGTCGAACACCACCACCAGGTCATCCCGGTACGGGTAGGCATCCTCAGGAGGGATCACAACCCGCTTCGACTCTCCGGCCGCCATCCCGATCACGGCCTGGTCGAAGCCGCGGATCATCGAGCCGTCGCCCACCGTGAACTCCAGCGGCTCCCGCCCGAAGGAGGAGTCGAACTCGGTGCCGTCCGCGAGCGTGCCGGTGTAGTCGACCCGGACGGTATCACCGACCTGCACCAGGTGCACCGCGGGAGCCTCCGAACCTCCGCAGCCGGCGGCAAGCAGGACCGCGGCGATGAGCAGGGGGGCCAGGCACTTCTTCATTCGGGTTTCCTTTCGAGAAGAGCGTACATCACAAGCGACGGCGGTGTCAATCGAAGGGGAGCCGGCTACCGCCCTCCATTCGGGGCCCCGCCGCCCGACTGAGGCCGCATCTGCTCGGCATAGCCGATCCCGGAGACCGCCCCGCCGTCCATGTGCCCGGAGACGGCCATGTTGCCCTCCCAGAACGGGAAGATGGGGACGGCGAGCCCCTCGAACATCCGGATCTCCTGGCCGGGGTAGCGGGCCCTCAGCTCCAGGTCGAGGCCGCGCCTCCGCTCCCGGACCCGCCACGCGGTACCGTACTCCATTCCGGTCTGGGGCGAGACCCAGGTCTCCAGCTTCTCCAGGCTGAACCTCCGCGTGTGATAGACGGAGCCGTCGGCGGACAGCACCGTGAGATCGCGGGACTTGACCGACCCGTCCGGATTGACCAGGTGCCAGAAGACGGCCTCGGCGCCGCTGTCGAGCTGGACGCAGAGCCAGTCCCAGCCCTCCTCGCCGAGGTAGTCCATCCACTGGTGGTCCATCACGCCGATGCCCTGCACCTCCAGCGTCCGCCCCGGCAGCTCGATCCGGCCGCTGGCTTCGAGCCGGGTGAGCTGGTAGTAGTGGGCCGACCCTCCGCTCCACTTGATGACTCCGGTGCCGCAGCCGGGCAGCGGCGGCTTCAGTGAGCGGAGGCTGAGGTCGAGGCCGATGTCGGGGCTGTAGGCCTCGATACGGTACGTGGGGGAATCGGCGCCGGTGCGGCGCCAGTGGTCGCGGCCGCCCCAGTGCAGGTTGAGGCGCCCTTTGGCGGCGTGGAGGGCCGAGCTGGAGACCTTCTGGTGGAGCCGTTCCTCCCGCAGGTCGGAGACGGCCAGTATCTTGAGCCCGACGTTGAAATAGGCCGCCACGGCCCCGTACTCCCCGCCCTCCGTGGAGGTGAGGCTGAAGTGCCCGTACCACCACTCGGCAAGGAAGTCGGGATGGGCGCCTTCGTCCTCGGGGAAGCGGACCTCGAGGGCCCCGGACCGGCGAGGGGTCTTCGGCATCAGGGACACTTTAGGTAGCCGGGACGCCCGTTGTCAAGTGGCGCCGGCCCACCCTGTCCGACAGAAGGGCGAGGTAACCGTGCCCCAACGGAATACCGCTGTCTCCGGTCCCGGTTGCGTCTCCGGGTGTGCGGACATACAATATCGGGTGAAGGACAGCGATGGCGGAGGCGTTCGATGACGGACGCGACTGAAGACAGACACGAGCACGCCGGAAGGTCCAGCAGGGCCTATCTCAGCGCGGAGACGGTGATCGCGGGGACCGGCCTCAAGGCGGGCGATGCCTTCCTCGATGTTGGCTGCGGGGATGGCTACTACTCCCTCGAAGCGTCGCGGGTGGTCGGCGGCAGGGGACGGGTGCACGCCATCGACAACCACGAGGCGTCCATTTCGGCGCTGAAGGAGCAGATCGAACGCGAGGGCCTGGGCAACATCGAAGCCATCACGGCGGATGCGACGCAGAGGATCCCGCTGGACGCGGGGACGGTAGACGTGTGCCTGCTGGCGAACGTACTGCACGGCTTCCTCGCCAACGGTGAAGTTGAGAGGGCGATGATGGAGACGGCGAGGGTTGTGAAAGCAGGCGGCACTCTGGCCGTGGTGGAGTCCAAGATGGTCGGCGGGCCGCCGGGGCCGCCGTTGTCCATCAGGATGTCACCGGAGGAAGTGGAGAATACGGTTGCACCCTACGGGTTCGAGAAGGTGAGGTCCTTCGAAGCCGGCCCTTATCACTACCAGATGGTCCTGAAGAGGGCATGAGGTGCCCTGCTTCCGCATCGGAGTCTGCCCTGTTCGTTAGCATCCGGACAACCTCATGCATGAGCTGAGACGCAAGCCCTATGTCTGCCTGCTTTTCATCTGCATATCGCTCCTCGTCATCAGCCTCGACAACACCATCCTTAACGTGGCACTGCCGGCCATAGCCGAACACCTGGGGGCGAGCGTCAGCGACCTGCAGTGGATTGTTGACGCGTACATACTGGTCTTCGCCTCGCTGCTGTTGACGATGGGATCGACAGGCGACAGGGTGGGGCGGAAGAAGGCGCTGCAGGTCGGGTTGGCGCTATTTGGCCTGGGATCGCTGGCGGCGGCGCTGTCCACGTCCACCGAGATGCTCATCGCGACGCGCGCGTTTATGGGGATCGGCGCCGCCGTGATTATGCCCGCCACCCTGTCCATTCTCACCGCGACCTTCCGCGAGCCGAAGGAACGTGCGCGGGCGATAGCTGTCTGGGCGGCGGTGTTCGGGCTGGGCATCGGCCTGGGGCCGGTTATCGGCGGCCTGCTGCTGCAGCATTTTCACTGGGGCTCGGTGTTTCTGATCAACCTGCCCATCGTCGTCGTGGCCGTCATCGGCGACCACTTCTTCGTGGGGGATTCGAGGGACGAGAGCGCGCCGCGTCCCGACCTGCCGGGCGTTGTTCTGTCCATCACGGGGCTGTTCGCGCTGGTGTACGGCATTATCAAGGCCGGGACCGACGGCTGGGCGGCCCCGAATGTGCTGTGGTCGTTCGGCGCGGCGGCGGTGCTGCTGGGCGCGTTCGCATTGTGGGAAAGCCGGACGTCCAATCCCATGCTGCCGGTCCGCTTCTTCAGGAATATGTCGTTCACCGGAGCGAACGTGGCCCTCGTGCTCACCATGTTCTGCCTGTTCGGCTCCGTCTTCTTCCTCAGCCAGTATTTCCAGTCGGTGCAGGGCTACACCGCGCTGGAAACGGGGCTGCGCCTGCTCCCGTTGTCGCTGGTGGCGATGGTGGCCGCGATCCTTTCGGCGCGGGTGGCCGAGCGTTTGGGCACCAAGATCACGGTCGGGATGGGGCTGCTGGTGGCGTCCGGCGGCATGCTCTTCATGTCGCGCCTGGCGGCCGTGGACTCTGAGTATCCTATTGTCCTCACGGCGCTGTGCGTGACGGGTGTGGGCCTCGGCCTGACCATGTCGCCGGCGACCAACTCAGTAATGGGCTCTGTGCCTCTCGGCAAGGCCGGCGTCGGGTCCGCCATGAACGATACCACGCGCCAGATCGGCGGCGCGCTGGGCGTGGCGGCGCTGGGCACGATCATGAACAACGTGTATCTCGCCCGCATAGAGCCGCTGCTTGATCTGAAAGACCCTGTGTTCACCAGCCTGCCCGCGGGGACGCTTGACCTCATACGCAGCTCCATGACCCCGGATGTGCTCGACGCGATTCGCAGCGGAATCCAGGGGGCGCACATTGTTGCCGATCGCGTCCCCATCCCCTCGGTGGCGCAGTTCATCCACGATTCGGCGAGCACGGCATTCGTCTCGGGCATGGCCGACGCGCTGTTCGTCGCCACGTTCGTCATGCTGGCTGCGGCGCTGTTCGCCTTTGCCATCCTGCCCGCGCGCGTGCGCCTGCCCGAGGAAGTCGGGGGTGACGTCGCCGCGGACTCTCCGGGCGTGGAGTCCCGGGACTCGAGCGATGGAGGCGGTGCCCGCCGCGGTGAGGGGTGAAGCCGGAACCCTGACGGCGCTCGCGCTCACATGACGGCCGCGAGCGTGGACCAGCCGAAGTCCCTCGCGCCGCCGCCCTCGCCGGTGAGGGGGTTGTAGTACTCCCGGAAGCCGGACCCCTCGACAAGCTCCCGGCTGCTGCGGGCGACGGCCTCCGCCGGTTCGACGCAGCCGTGCCGCTTCAGGCCTTCCCATATGAGCCAGTTGGTGTTGATCCAGGTGGGCCCTCTCCAGAGGTAGCGCCGGCCCGAGGGCCGGAAGTGGCGGCTGTTCCGAGGCACGGAGGGAACGGGATAGCGCAGCCAGAACCCCTCGGGGTCCGTCAGGCGGCGCAGGAGCTCCTCCCGCCTGCCGGCGGGCATGCCGCCGAGCGCCAGGGGCAGGAGGCAGGATACGCTGGGCTCGCGGATGAGGCGGCCGCTCCGGGCGTCGATATCGAAGTAGAGGCCGGAAGCGGGGTCGTAGCACTCGTCCAGGATGGCCCGCCCCACGTCCTCCGAGCGCCTGCGGAAGCGTTCCGACTTGGAGCCGTCTCCGGCCGCCCCGAACAGCGCGGCCAGCGACTCCAGCCCCAGGGCGTAGACGGTGTTGAACAGCACTTCCCTGACGTTGAAGCTGCGCCGCCGCGCGATCTCGGCGGGATCGAAGCCGTGGCGGGACATGAGCCATTCCGACACGTAGAGGGCCGGGTACAGGCCCAGGGGCAGCCGGGCCAGGGGGCCCATCAGGCGGTCGAAGGCGGGCTTGTGGTCCATCCCGCACTCCCACGGTGAGATGATGGAGACCAGTTGCGAGCCGCCGAAGCGTCGCTGCTCCCTCAGCCAGTCGAGGTGCTTCTCCACGAGCGGCAGGGCCTCCTTCAGGAAGGCGGCGTCCCCGCCGCTCTCCCAGACCTCCCGCACGGCGAGCGCGACCACGGGCGGCTGCACCAGGGGCGAGCTGCCGCGCCGGGGCCAGTAGCGCCTGAAGGCCCGCAGCGCGGGCGAGGCCAGTCCGGGGTCGTGGAATATGATGTGGGGCAGGTGGCCGTCGGGCGACATGGCGGAGAGGAGGGTCAGGACCTCCTCCCGCGCCGGGTCCACCCGTCCCAGGCGGCAGTTGACGATGGCGTGGAACGAAGAGTCCCAGGACCACTGGTGGGGGTACTTCCCGTTCGAGGGGGACACGTAGAAGTAGCCGGCGCCGCGCTTGCTGTTGGCGTCGAGGAGCTGCCTGGCCCGGTCCCGCAGCCGGTTCATGCCAGACCAGAATAGAGCAAAACGGAGCGGCATTCAATCCGAAGTACAGGGGGTTGACAGCGCGGTTGGCCCATGATATCTTTCCATGTGGAAATATCATCGGGCGGCGCTAGCCTCCGCGCGGAAGGGCCTTCCGAGTTCCCCCGCAGGCAACCCCCGATCATACAGAACGCATGGCTCAAGAGGAAACGCGCCCACCCGACGAGGCGCAGATAGTCGGTTTGCGCTCGCTGCCGCGGCGGCAGGTCCTCATCACGCTTATCGGCGTGATGCTGGCCATGTTCCTCAGCTCTCTCGATCAGACTGTTGTCGGCACGGCGCTGCCGAAGGTCATAACCGATCTGGGCGGGTTCGCCCACTACACCTGGGTGGCCACGGCCTACATCATCGCCTCGACCATCACCGTCCCCATTACCGGCAAGCTCACCGACATGTACGGCCGCAAGTGGTTCTACGTGGGAGGGCTGGCCATATTCATGGTGGGTTCCCTGCTCTGCGGCCTAAGCCAGACGATGACGCAGCTCATACTCTTCCGGGGCTTCCAGGGGATCGGGGCCGGCGTCATGATGGCCAACGCCTTCATCGTCGTCGGCGACCTCTTTCCGCCTGCGGAGCGGGGGAAGTACCAGGGCATGATGACGGGCGTGTTCGGCATCTCGTCGGTGATAGGGCCGGTCCTCGGCGGTTTCATCACCGACAACCTGTCGTGGAACTGGGTGTTCTGGGTCAATATCCCCCTCGGGATAGTCATTCTCGGCCTGTTCATCTTCTTCTTCCCCAACTTCCGGCCGAACAAGGAGAAGCCGAGGATCGACTATCAGGGCATTGTCACCCTGATACTGGCCGTGGTACCCATGATGCTGGCCCTCACCTGGGCCGGCGTCGAGTACGCGTGGGTATCGGCCCCCATCATCGGCCTGTTCGTCTTCTCGGCGGCCATGATCGGCGTCTTCGTGGCGGCCGAGGCGCGGGCAAAGGAGCCGATCATCCCCCTGGGGCTGTTCAAGAACGGCATCGTCAGCGTGTCGTCGGTCATCATCTTCCTGACGGGAGTGGGGATGTTCGGCGGCATCATCTTCATCCCGCTCTACTTCCAGGGGGTCCTGGGAGCGTCGGCCACGGCCAGCGGCAGCTTTCTCACCCCGATGATGCTGGGCCTCGTCGCCGGAGCGCTGATCTCGGGGCAGGTACTGTCGCGGGCCGGGGGCCACTACAGGCTCCAGGGCGTGTTCGGCATCGCGGTGATGGCGGCGGGCATGGGCCTGCTGTCCACGATGGGTGTGGAGACGAGCTACGCGAAGGCCGTGGCCTACATTGTTATCATGGGCCTGGGGCTGGGCATCTCCATGCCGCTCTATACCATAGCGGTGCAGAACGCCGTGCCGTATTCGGTTATGGGGGTGGCAACATCCACCACGGCCTTCTTCCGCTCCATCGGCGGCGCGTTCGGTCTGGCGGTCCTGGGCTCGGTGATGAACAACCGTTTCGCCGCCGACTTTCTGGGAGGGCTCCCGCGCGCGGCGAAGGATGTGATCCCGCCCGAGTCGCTCGACTCACTGGCGCACAACCCGCAGGCGCTGCTCGACCCCGCGGCCGCTGAGCAGCTACGGAGCGCCTTCGAACCGCTCGGTCAACAGGGGCTGGCCCTTTACGAGCAGGTGATCGAGGCGCTGAAGGCGGCGCTCAGCTCATCGATCACCCAGGTCTTCCTCATCGGGCTCGTATTTGTGGCCCTGGCCTGGGTGGCGAACTTGTTCCTCAAAGAGATACCGCTGCGCAAGACCCACAACTAGGCGCCGGTGTCATGGGCATGCGGCCCACTCCAGCAAGCATGGACGATTTCCTCTATACGGTCTGGACTCCCGCTGCCTGCCTTCGCAGGAACGACGGAGCCCGTGCGCTGCGATCCATCAACAACAACGCCCGGAGCAGATGCTCCAGGCTACCCGTGAGACTCACCCTCACCCTTCCCTCTCCCGTCAAGGGAGAGGGATTCGTTGTCCCGTGCGGCCCGCGTTCCGCTCGCCATTGACCCTCCCTCCCCTGGCGGGAGGGAGTTGGAGGGAGGGGGAGACGCACCCTCA
>CAZNMB010000072.1:0-7809 GCA_964574095.1 uncultured Dehalococcoidia bacterium | reverse complement strand
TCACCCGGCTGTCGGTGCACACCAGAAGATCGCCGGCCTTGAGGTAGTCGCCCAGGTCGCGGAAGGTGCGGTGCTCCACCCTTCCATCCGCCCGGTACAGGACCATGAGGCGGGAATCATCCCGAGGTTCAACCGGGGTCTGGGCTATCATCTCCGGCGGGAGTTCGTAGTCGAAGTCGCTCGTTCTCACTTCGCTGATTATACGCAACCCCGCCGGATGCTGTCGAGAACAGTCGAGGGATGAGGCGACTGGCCGGGCAAGAGCAGGGTCGTGGCCGAGTGACCTGGGGAAGGGGTCATGGCGCGGTATTCGAATGCGACGCGGGCGCGAGGTTGTGCAGCAGCTCCCCGAAGCCGCGCCCCATCTGCTGGTAGCTGTAGTCCATCAGTCTGTCCCGGTTGCCTCGATATCCGACCTGTCCCTGCGTCCTGAACTCGCCGTAGGCCCGCTCCAGGAAGGCCGCGGTCTCTTCGGCGGTAGGGCACAGCGTGCCCGTGCCCGTGTCTTCGAGCAGCGCGCTCAGGACGTCGTTGGTGGAGCCGCCGACTGCCAGGATCGGCCTGCAGGCCGCCAGGTACTCATAGACCTTGGCGGTGTACACGCCGAGTTCGCCCGGGTCCAGCCACCCGAGGATGAGAAGCAGTTGCGATTCGCGCTGCTTCTCCAGACAGACGTGCCTGGGGACCATGCCGTACTGCCTCACCGCGCCGTTGAGACCGTACTTGCCCACCAGCCTGTCCACCCACCCTAGCTCGGGCCCGAAGAAGCGGACCTCCAGGTCCTGCGAGTCTACAGCGCCTCTCGCGATGATGTCGGCGAGGGCCTTGAACAGGGGTTCAGGGCTCTGCTTTCCCGGGTAGATGTTTCCGGTGTAGGTGATCGTGAACTTGTCCGACAGCGGAGTAGAGGACCCCACCATCTCATCTAGGTCGAACCCCAGCCTTATGACCCGAACGTCCTTGCCGGAGTGAAGCTGGCCCAGCTTGTCGGCCAGGGGCTGTGATACCGAGGCGAGCGCGTCCGCCTTGCTCAGCACCCTCAACTCGAGTCTGCGCTCTCTCGCCCGGCGGAAACGGCTGTAGGGGTAGTAGTGGTTCTGCGTCCAGAGGTCGAGGAAGTAGGCCGCCCACGGAATCCCGTGCTTCTGCTTCAACTCCGCCGCGATGAGGTGGGAGGTGACCGGAGGAGAGATGCTCACTATTGCGTCCACCTGCTCGCTCTCAAGCAACCGGCTCCCCACTCCGACTGCGGGCGATCGCCAGCCCTTCTGCGGGTCGGGATAGGCCAGGATCTCGCCGCCCAGTCTGAGGGCGGCGTCAACGACCGAGCGCTCGGACTTCACGTGCAGCTTCTTCTTGAGCTCGGCGACGTTCATCATCAGCCGGTCCTGCGACTTGATTCCCAGAAGCCTCTTGAAGAAGCGTAGCGAATCGCGGTACGGGGTCTGCACCGTCCGGTAGGGGCTCCGTGCGTCCGCAGGCAGAGCGGCTGTGAGGACAAGCGGTTCCCAACCGGACTCCGGCAGGTATCTCGCGAGCGCGGCTGCGTGCCTGCCGGCGAACTCCGGCGGGCGAGGAGGGAAGAAATAGGTGACCAGCAGCACCTTCTTCATGGCTGGTCAGGGGGATCTTCGGCAGGCGAGAAGCGCCGGGCTCCCGGTGCGGAGGCCGGACCTGTCCCGAGAGCGCCGCCTGCAGACGGGCTACGATCTGCGAGTTGTGGCACCCGGCTCATACCTGATTTCCTCCACAATCTCCAGGGTATCCACTTTCTTCTTCTGGCCCGACCACCACGTTCGTGGCAGTATCAGGTGCTTTCTTTCCTCTATCCTCTGCTTGACCTGGGGCTGTGTGAGCAGCTCGAACATACGATAGATCTCGTCCTCCAGCGACACCTGCGGCTCGAAGCCGAACTGCTCCGGAAGCTTGTTGTAGATCGGCTCATAGGGGTGGATGTCGGCCTCCACGCGGGGGTTCTCGACACGCTGGACGACCACGGGAAGGCCGAACTCGCGGCTGCCCACTCGTGCCACCACATCCGCGAGCTGCCTGATGCTGCAGAAACCGGACATCTGGTTGACCACGTCGTATTTCTTCGGCAGCGGCGGGTGTGCGATGAGGCGAGTCATGCATTGCATCGCGTCCTGTAGAGCGATGAAGCCGCGGACCTGCTCCCCCTTGCCGAACATGGTGAGGGGAAAGCCCACGACGGCCTGGGCCACGAACCGGTTGACGACGGTGCCGAAGCATTCGTCCATGTCCAGGCGAGTGCGCAGCAGCGGATCAGCGGCGACCTGAGGCGTATGGACGCCGTAGATCACGCCCTGCATCACGTCGTAGGACCGCAGCCCCCAGTACTTGCAGGCTGCCTGGATGTTCACTGTGTCCTGGACCTTGCTCACGTGATAGAAGCTGCCGGGATCGCGCGGAGTCATCTCTCCGCCCAGACTCCACTCTCGCCCGTCCCAACTCAGAACGGCATCCGGGGGGAAGGTGCCCTCGAAAAGGGGGCGGCCGCTGAGCGGGGTGCCATACTCTCCCATGGTCCCAAGCTTCACGAGGGAGGTCTGCCGCACGAGCTCCTTCATCATGAAGAGCATTCCCAGAGTGCCGAGGACGTTGTTTCGCTGGACGTATACCGCGTGCTCGACATCTATCATGCTGTACGGGGCGCTGGGGCACTCGCCGTAGTGGACTATGGCCTCGGGCCGGATCTCTTCCACGAACTCCTGAAGGAGGTTGCGCTGCTCCAGAATGTCGATCCGGCGGAACTCAATTTCGATCCCGAGTATGTCCCTGGCATTGCGAAGCCTGTCGGTCATTGTGGTTATGGGGACAATAGTGTGGGCCCCTCTCTCCCCCACCCAGTTGCGCCGCGAGTAGTTGTCTACGCCGCTCACCTTGCATCCGAGGCTGCCCAGCCACAGGGCGAGCGTCCATCCCAGGTACCCGTCCATGCCCAGGACCATGACTCTCATGTCTTTGAGGAGCCGCCCGAAGGGTGTCGGCTGCCACTCGGCGCATTCGCCGAACGTGATGGTCGATGGGTCGAAGGTCGCCAGTTCAGGCCGGCGACGACATCTTCCCCGGGGCTCGGACGACGTGGTCCGCGGGCCCGGTTGCCCGCTGTGCGGAGGGGCCATGCCCGAGATGATATCGAGCGCCGGGCAGTTCCAGCAGGTGCAGCCCAGGTTGTGGTCTTCCATTTGTCATCTCCTGTAGTTTGTGGACGATTCCAGGCAGGCAGAGAAGCCGGCGGGCAGCGGTACGGGGCAGTCAGCTCTCCCGGCCGGCGCCATCGCTCGCGTCGAGTTCCTGCGGGGCCTCCTCGCCCTCTGCGGACTCGACGCTGGAGGCGTACTCTCTCATCTCCTTTGCCAACTGCGCGGCCCCTCCCCGCATCAGCTCCTTCATCGCCTGCAACATGAGGCCGGAGAACAGGGCCAGCAGGCCTGCAAGGAACAGGAGGACCATGCCGAGCGCGTTGCCCACAGCCAGCTCGCGCGTCTCGCCATAGCGCGCCAGCACTCGTATTCCAAACGACAGTCCTGCCGCCACGAGGATGACGCCGGGAGTCCCGAAGAGCAGCAGGGGCTGTCTGAGGCTAACGAGGACCAGAAGCCGGGTCAGGACCCCCAGACCGTGACCGATCGGGCTCCTCTTGGCCTTCTCCTTGTATGAGACGCTGATCGGGACCTCCGCCACCCTGAGACCGCTTCTGCCGATGGCGAACTGCATCTCCGAGCTTGCGGACATCCCGCTTTCGACCAGTGTCAGCTCCTTCAACGCCTTCGTGGAGTAGGCTCTGAACCCGCTCTGCGAGTCGCTCACCTTCTGCCCCGATGCCAGGTTGGTGGCGGCTGTCAGGAACCGCTGGCCGAAGCGGCGGTAGAGAGGCGGCTTGCTTCCCGTGTCCAGGAACCGGGAGCCCACCGCCACGTCCGCCTTGCCCTCGAGCAAGGGTCTGATGAGGCGGGGAATATCGTTCGGGTTGTGCTGGCCGTCGCCGTCGAGCACCACCAGGACATCCGCGCCCGTCTGCCGCCCTTCCGCCAGCGCCGTCCGAATCGCGGCGCCGTAACCCCTGTTCTCCCCGTGTTTATGGACCCTGGCTCCGGCGGCGGCGGCAACCTCGGCGGTGGCATCGCGGGAGCCGTCGTCGATCACTATCACGCCGTCAACGTGCTTCTTCGTCTTGAGCACGACAGTCCCGATGAATCGCTCTTCGTCCAGGCACGGGATGGCAGCGACGACGTGGAGCTTGCGTCCGGGCTTTTCCGAGGCCGACCCCTGATGGCTCATGAGTCGCTTTTCGATCTCCTGAAGTAGCCCCGCGCAGATCGCATGTAGTGTAGCACAGGGTTCCCGGTTTTACAAACTCGCGCACGCTCGCGGAAGACGGCCTGGTGGTGGCGGGTTGGGTGGTGAGCCGCGTCTACCGGGAGTACTCGAAGATCTCCACTGCGGAGACGCTGTCCGGCGATCTCGACACGACTGTGGTGGGTGACTTGTGGACCAGCTCGTAGTGCTCCATTGCCTCCAGGGGCACCGGACTATCATAGGGCTGAGTCCCGATGATCTCGGAGTTTGCGTGTGTCTTGACGTAGTCGGCGGCTTCGGAGTAGCTGCCGAAGGTCTTCTTGTCGGTGATGACTTTGATCCTGACAGCCTGTCCACTGATGCTGGTCGCGTCTCTCTGTTCCACGGAGACGACTTCGGTCTGGCTCGGGACCCATTCGCCGGCGCCAAAGAGGTACAGCCTGGATATCATGGTGTGGTAGTAGGCGGGATGATAGATGAGTACAGCGGTGTAGCTCGCGCCTTCGATCTGATAGTACACGTCGAAGTAGGTCCTCGGGTCCTGGCCGGCCCATATCACGTATGCCTGCAGCTCGCCGGCGATCCCCGAGGTTGTCGCCTGAATGAATGCGTTCGCGGCCTCCAGGACTACGTATTTCGATCCCAGCCGGTCGAGCACCTCGTTGGCCGACGCTTCATCCTGCGCCAGGAGGAACTCGGCGGCGTCAGGGGCTCCCCGCTGGTTGCGTGAGCTGGCGTTCGGAATGCGGTGGGCGATGTAGGTGATCCAGTTGCCCGGGTCCCACCAGGCCATGACCCCGTACGCTGATGCCGGATACTCGAAGCTGTTGTTTGGCGGCTCTTCGTGCCGCTGGTAGTAGAAGTCCGGATCGGAGAAGGGGTCCGGCGTGTTGGCCCTCATCCAGGTGAGCGCCTCGTGCCAGTCGTCGTTGGGGCCATACTGCGGCCTCGCCCACTCCATGGCCTTCCCGAAGTTGGGATAGAAGGCGAGGAAGAACACGACTATCAGCGCCAGCGCGATGATGACGCGACCACCTGTCAGGAAGGCCCCGCGCTCCGCCGCCTGCCGCCTGCGCTTCGCCTCCTTCTTGCGCTTCGCTTTCTTGGTCAGCTTGGCCTTGTGCCTCTCGGCCTGCATGACAACAGGCTTGTCCGGCACCTCAGCCTCGGCCTCCACCCGCGATTCCCTGAGCCCGGCAAGCTCCAGCAACCTCCAGGAGAAGTACGCTGCGAGGAGAGCGACGTTCACGGCCAGGTAGTAGGCGAAGCGCTGCTGCCCGAAGGCCGCGACGAGCATTATCAGGCTCCAGATGAAGAGCAGGGTCTTGTCGGCGGTCCCTTCCTTGTAGATGAGGTAGGCGAGCAGAACCAGCGACACGAGGGACAGCCAGAAACCTGTGGTGAAGTTGTCCCAGGCAGCGCTTATAGACATCCCCTGCGCTTCGGAGATGGTCAGTCTCCCGCCGGTCGGGCTGAGCACGCCCAGCTTGTCCAGCATGGACCGGAGCAGGCCCGCGTCCAGGGCATAGAACAGGGCCATACCCAGGCCGATGAGGCCCGCGATCGCCAGAAGGTAGTAGGCCGGCTTCAGATCCCTGCGCGCCATCAGCACCGATGCCGCGCTCAGCGCCGCGAAGGCGACTATGCAGATGATGAGAGACGCGAACTGCGTGCTCCACAGGGAATAGCTGTTGGCGGCCGGGGCGATGAGCACCACAGCGAGCGCCAATGCCGGCACGGCGCAGATGCAGAGGTAGTCGGTCGTTCTGCGGCGGAGGTGGTCCAGGATGTACTGGACAACAGCAAATGCGACGATTACGAACAGGAACAGGGACCCGCCCGTCCAGGTGAGAAGGTAGAAGCCCAGGGCGAGCCCGGCCAACATGGACCAGAGGAAGGGCCGCCTCAGCAAGGCCCAGTTCCTTTCGCGCACGTGGCTGAACGAGACGCCCGCGCCCCTGGCGCTCTTGAACGCCAGTATGAAGAAGAGCATGGCCGTGGTGCTGAAGAGCACCTCGGCAGAATGGTGATCGGTGAAGCCGAGCAGGGTGCGATATATGAACTCACCGGGCATTATGGCGATGAGCAACGCGGCCAGAAGGCCCGCCTTCTTGTTGAACAGCTCCTTTCCGATGAAGAAGACGGGAATGGTGACCAGGGCACCCAGGATTGCGGGGAAATACGCCCCAACCGTCTCGATGAGCCCCGTGGACGGAGAGCCGGCGCCCAGAACCCAGACGATGAAGCCCAGCAGCAGGTCGAACAGGGGCGCCGAGCCGAGGAGCTGTCCGAAGGGGAAGAAGGTGAACGGGTCGAACATCATCTTATGGGGGAAATTGTGAACGAGGTTCTCGACCACCTCCATGTGCAGCCAGGCGTCTGTCTCCTGGAACCTGACCCAGTCGCCCGCGAAGACGTTGTGGTAGGGGAAGTACACGCGAAAGAAGAACGCGACGCCGAAGGCCAGTGCGATGCCCAGCCCATACCGCGCGCGGGTCGAAGCTCGGATTCTGGCTGCGAATTCGCTCATTCTAGTCTACAGGACACGCTGCTGCGCCGTCGGGGAACCCCGACCGGAGCTAACCTGGGCTTCCAACGTTGATACGGAAGTGGAGTGATCCGCAGGGGGCCTCCTCACCCTGCTTGTATAGAAGGAACTCCACCAGCTGGCCGGGTCCCGTTTGCACGGGCGCGAAGCTCACCTCTTGCTCCCATCGCTGGTCCTGGCCCAAAGCCAGCGGCCCGACGGTCTCGACGCCGGCGCCGTCGATGAGGACCTCGACGCGATACTCCAGGCCATCCTCATGCTCGTGGTTCACGATGCCGAGGATCACCGTCGCCTGTTCCCCGATAGAGAGGTCCTCGGGATACCCCTCGGCCGTGCCCCCCGGTCCCAGGACATAGAACTCCGTGAATCTTTCCCCCGTGTGAGGGGTGGTGGCGGCATACGCCGCAGTGCCGATCGCCCCCAAGGTCAGTACGACAAGAACGAGGCCCAGAGCCCGGTCCCAGCCTCGCAACGTCGTCCATTCGCGCAGGTCCATGTTGAACCTGATCGAGAACCGCTCATCCGCGGGCAGCAGGTGCCGCCGGTACGAAGCGATCGCGGCGACGACAATGATGAAGATGACCGTGGCGGCAAGCATGGAGTACAGGCCGATCCCCCAGGGCGTGTAGTTCACGACCAGACCCAGCAGCGGAATCGCAGCTATGGAAAGGCCGAGGCTGAGAGCGAGCCTCTCAACCCCTCCGAGGTCGCTCATCCGGGGAAACAGGGCGGCGGCGGCGGCATATCCGGGGAAGAGCAACAGGAACGGGAGTCCGAGCACGACACGCAGCGGGTTCGATGGCACGGCAACGATAATGACCACCAGGAGGATGGAAAGCAGCAGCACTACCCCGAGCTCGCTGATCGGTCCTGTCCTCAAGAGCCCTCCGCGCCGCAGATTCCCGTTGCGATGCCTCAGCTTTGAGGTCACTATAATACAT
>CAZNMB010000071.1:0-7900 GCA_964574095.1 uncultured Dehalococcoidia bacterium | reverse complement strand
TGAATCTGTTGAAACCTTCGATTTCCACTCTGCCGTGCCTCCCCAGGGACGGGCTGCGGCCGCAGAAGCCGTCCAATTCAATTATAGAGAAGCTGGGGGTGCTTATCAACCTGAAGCGGCCGCGCCCTCGTTTCCGTCCCACCAGGCCTTGAGCACGTCGTTGGTCTCCTTCCACTTCAACCACACCCCGGTGGGCCGCTCGGGATCGGGTACGTTCGCGGCGCGAAGATAGAGAGCGCCGCCGAGCAGCAGCAGAGGAAACGCTATCCTGGCGGCGGCGAGGCCCGGGTTGTCGAATGAGTAGAACGGCGGCGGGTCCAGCCCTCCCCAACTCATGGCGGCGAGGACGCACAGGGCCAGCAGCGAGAGGACGGACAGCCACACCAGCACCCGCTGCAGGTAAAAGACCATCCGGCACTCGTATCTCGCCCGCAGCAGGGCCGTGTAGTAGAAATGATTGGCGTTTCCCGCGTCCCTCCATCGCCGCAGCACGCCGAGCCACCTCTGCCTCGCGTCCCCGGCCGACAGGCCGTATCGCTGCTCAATGTAGGCCCTGGGGAACTGGGCCCGGTAGAACGCGACGTGGCGGCTGTCTGTCGATCGCGCTGAGTGTATCCAGTCCGGAGTCACCAGGAGAATGGCCGCCGCCGACAGGACGAGGAACGGCAGCAGCGCTGCGGGAACATCGGTCCGTGGGTTGTCGAGATTCGTGTCTATTACGTAGAGGAAGAGGAGGGCCAGGCCGAGCACGCCGGCATACAGCCCCTGCCGCAGCCGGGCCCCTCCCTCGTTGGCCGGAGAGAGGAAGCCCCCCTCCAGCCAGCTCACGGACCGGTATCTCTGGAAACGTACTTGATCGTCAGGTAATCGGCGTTGCTGGTGCCGCCGTCGCTCCTGCCCGTGACGTAGGCGTTGCCCGAGCTGTCCACCGCTATCGCCACGGCCCTGTCCCAGCCAGCGGCGGGGGTGTTGTGGCTGACAAGCCACACCTGGTTTCCACCGCTGTCGTACTTGATGGTGGCATAGGCGTAGTCGAACTCGCGCTCCGTGCCTCTGTAGCTTTCTCCGGTGACATACACGTTGCCCGACCCGTCAACGGCCACAGCCAGCGGCCCGCCCTTGCTGGCGAGCGAACCCTCATAATGCGCGACCCACTGCTGCTTTCCGGCGGCATCATACTTGACAGTGGCCCAGCAGTAGAGCCAGGTGCGAAGGTTGAGACCCCGGCCGGTAACGTACACGTTGCCCGACCCGTCAACCGCCACGTCTTCAGCCTCGCCGGTGCCGCACGTCAGGCCGAAGCAAGATGCCACCCAGAGCTGCGTGCCATCGGTATCATACTTGACCGTCGCGTACTGGTAGTCGAAGTCGGTGGTGCTGAAGCTCCTGCCCGTCACGTACACATTCCCCGACCCGTCCACGACCATGGCCCGCGCCGTATCATCGAGGCCGGAGCCGTCGTAGCGGGCGACCCAGAGCCGGTCGCCGTCGGGACTGTACTTGACGGTGGCGTAGTCTTTCTGACTCGTGCCGGCGACATAGATGTTACCCAGGCTGTCCACCGCCACGGCAACGGCGCCGTCATCGCTGTCAGGCGTGCCCTCGTATCTGGCGGCCCAGAGCTGTACGCCCGCGCTGTCGTACTTCACGGTCGCGAAGTCGCCCCCGCTGCTGCCGGTGACGACAACGTTGCCGGCGCTGTCCACGGCAATGTCCCACGCTGCGTCATCGCCTTCCCCCGCGCCATCGTATCGGGCGGCCCAGAGCTGGTTCCCGTCGCTATCGTACTTGACTGTGGCGTAGGCGTAGTCCACATGAAGGCCGTTGTAGCTCTTGCCGGTGACGTAGACGTTGCCCGAGCCATCGACCGCGATGGCATGTCCCACGTCATCGTCACCGCCGGGGCCGTCATATCGGGCGGCCCAGAGCTGGTTCCCGTCCGTGTCGTACTTGATGGTGGCGTAGGAGTAGTCGTAGGGCCGCTTGGTGAAGCTCTTGCCCGTGACGTAGGCATTGCCCGAGCCATCCACAGCCAGGTCAAAGGCCCATTCGGCGCCGCCGCCGGGGCCGTTGTACCGGGCCTCCCAGGCCTCCGTGACCGCCGGGGGGATGGGGCTCGGCAGCACCACGGGTGTGGGAGACGCCGTGGCGGACGGAGAGGGCGTGGCCGCAGGGCTGGGGGTGGGCGTGGGGCTCGCCTGGTCAGTGCCGCACGCGGCACCGCTCGCCAGCGCGACCACAAGAATCAACAGCAACAGTGCCACGTACTTCATTGTCCCTCCCCCAATTCGCGGGCCCGTGCACGGGGCCTCGCCTGCGGCCATTATATCGAATCCACCCGCCGCTTCCAAGGGGTCCGGGCAGCATTCCACGGCCCGGCGACCCGAGATTGATTCGCCTGCCGCACATTGGTACACTTGCGGCAGCGACGATGGAGTACGACGTAGCGCGAGGCAGCATCGACAGCATCCACTCCATCCGGCGGGACGCCCGGTCCCTCCTGCGATGGGAGCCGGTCTTCGTGCTACCCCAGTGGCTGGAGGCCTGGTGGCGGGCGTTCGGCTCCGGGGCCGAGCAGTACGTCTGCACGGTAGTGGAGAACGGGGACCTGATCGGGATCGCGCCGCTGATGATCAGGGACCGCACAGCCTCCTTCATCGGGACCGCCGACGTCTGCGACTATCTGGACTTCGTCGTCGTGCCGGGGAAGGAGCCCGCGTTCTGCTCCGCACTGCTCGACCGTCTGCGCGATGACGGCGTCGGTGAGGTCCGTCTCGAGTCGCTGCGACCGGACTCCGTCGCGTTCTCACATCTTGCCGAACTGGCGAGGAGCCGGGGGCACGTCGTAGACTGCCGCCTTGAGGATGTTTCGCTCGATGTCGATCTGCCCCCGACCTGGGAGGATTACCTGGCCCTGCTGACTCCGAAGCAGCGGCGCGAGGTGGGCCGCAAGATGCGGCGATTGCACGAGTCCGGCGAGATCGAGTTCGAGACCATCCGGGGCCCTGAAGGGGTCCCGGAGACCATGAACGTTCTCCTGCAGCTCCTGCGAGACAGCCGCCCCGACAAGGCCGCCTTCATGACCGCGGAGATGGAGGCCTTCTTCCGGTCAGTGGCCCGGACCATGGCCGGGGCCGGACTGCTGAGACTCGGCGTCCTGAGAATCCACTCGCTCCCGGTTGCCGCGGTCATGTGCTTCGACTACAATGATAGTGTGTACCTGTACAACAGCGGCTACGAACCCACGCACAGCTACCTGAGCGTGGGACTGCTCTCGAAGGTGCTGTCTCTCAAGGACAGCATCGACGCGGGCAGGAAGACCTACGATTTCCTGAAAGGGGCGGAGGAGTACAAGTACCGTCTCGGCGGCAGAGAAATCCCCATCTACAGTTGTCATATCGCCCTCGGTTGACCGGCTCCGGCTCGAGCGTGGATGGAGGAGGGGAGGATGATCGGCCCGCGATGACACAAGACCGGCTGCGAATCGCCATGCTCAGCGTGCATAGCTGCCCCCTGGGCAAGCTCGGCGGCAGGGACACGGGCGGCATGAGCGTATACATACGGGAGCTTGCCCGCGAGCTGGGGAGGGCAGGGCACACCGTCGATGTCTTCACCCGGGCCCACGACCCCGCCGACCGTCAGGTCGTCGAGCTGGGCGAGAACGCCCGTGTCGTCCACCTCCAGGTCGGTGAGGTCGAGCGCATGGACAAGCTCGTGCTCTACGCTCACCTCGCTGACATGGCCTGCTCCATTGAAGGCTTCAGGAAGCAGAACGACCTGCGGTACGACCTCGTCCACAGCCACTACTGGCTGTCGGGGTGGCTGGGCAGGCACCTCCGCCGCTGGTGGGACGTGCCGCACGTGGGGACGTTTCACACCCTGGGCGCATTGAAGAACGCTATCGGCATCGGAGAGGACGAGCCCGAGCTTCGCGTGGTCAGCGAGAAGGAGTTCGTCACCGAGTGCGACCGGATCGTGGCCCTCACCGAGAGGGAGGGCAGAGACCTGGTCCGCTACTATGGCGCCGATCCGGAGCGCGTGGGTGTCGTCGCCTGCGGGGTCAACCTGGGCCTCTTCCACAGAATGGACAAGCAAGCCGCGCGCCGGCATCTGGGCCTCAACGGCAACAGCGTGGCCCTGTTCGTGGGCCGCATCGAGCCCCTCAAGGGAGTGGACAGGCTGCTGCAGGCCATGCCCGCCCTGCAGAGCGAGCGCAACCTGAGCCTGGTCATAGTCGGCGGCGACGACGATTCCCGCGCGGAGATGGAGCGCCTGGAGAGCATGGCCCGGAGCCTGAAGATTGAGGACAGCGTGAGCTTCGTGGGCCCTGTGGAGCACGAGGACCTCCCGCTCTACTACAGCGCCGCGGATGTCTGCGTGGTGCCGTCTCACTACGAGACCTTCGGCCTGGTGGCGCTGGAGTCCCTGGCATGCGGGACGCCGGTCGTCGCCACCCGAGTCGGCGGCATGGACAGCGTCGTGCATCACGGGGAGAACGGGTACCTGGTGGAAGACAACTCCCCGGCGCGGCTGGCGGACGGGATAGCGGCCGTTGTCGCCGCGCGCGGCATCTCCGCGGAGCCGGCAGAGGCGATCCGCGCGTCCGTCAGCGGGTTCGGCTGGGCGAACATCGCCGCGAGAATAGTCGAGGAATACGCGAGGGCGCTCCGCGGACGCGCCGCCCCATCCCCTCGATGACGCGCGCCCCGCGAGGGCCAGCCCCGGCTTACCCCACCGCCTTCTCGTACCACCGGGTGGTGGTGCGGGTGGTGAAGCCGACGGACTCGTAGAGCGCGCAGGCTTCCACGTTCTCGCTGTCAACGGTGAGATCGACGGCCTCGATCCCTTTGCCCTCGAGGTACGTCAGACCGGCCATCAACGCTTGCCGCCCGAGGCCCCGGCCCCGGTGCCCGGGGAGGACGCCGATCATGTGGATGCGCCCCCTCCGCGGGCCCGCCGCCGCACCGCTTTCGGCATCCACCGTAGTCCAGCAATGCCCCACTGGCGCGTCTCCCTCTTCCAGCACGACGACGGTTTCGGGGGAGTTGCCGCTCACGCTGAGCCGATACGCTATCTCCTCCGCAGTGCCGGGGTTGTAGCCCCAGGTCCCCGCGAACGAGCGGTTCTGCAGATCGGCCAGCACGGCCTCTTCCCCCAGCCGGAGATGCCGGCAGCACGCGCCGGTGGGAGCGGCTGCCGGCAAGCCCATCCGCGATAGGCCCATCTCCAACTCGAGGAAGCAATGGACGAAGCGGAAGCCCAGCGCTGACGCCAGCCCCTCGGCGGCGCTGTTTCCCTCGACAAAGCTGCCCTGCACCACGCGCGCTCCCCATGACGCTGCTCGGCGCTCGGCCGCCCGGCAGAGCCGGGTCGCCAGGCCCCCGCGCCGGTGCTGCGGGTGCACCAGGCACTCGATGATGACCCTCCCGATGCCCAGCTCCGGCGTCAGCTTCACATAGCCCAGCACCCGGCCCTCCCCCTCGGCCACAAACAGGGCCTTCTCCGGGAGGAACTCGGGCCGCCCCAGGACCTCGCACAGGGCCGCCAGTGAGGTGCGGTGCCCGGCGCGGTCCACTCTCTCGGCGTCAACGTGAAGCTGGACGTAGCCGGCGAAGTCGCCGGGGGCGAAGTCTCGGACCTGGAAGCGCAGTTCGTTCATCTCGCTGAAGAGCGTTCGGGGGCAACAGAATTGTAGCAGCTTGAAGCATGGTATACAATTTGGGGTAGACTCGAGCGAAGGAGGCCCGCGTGAAGGTGGAGCGCGCTGACGTGATGGTGGTAACGCCCCACCCCGACGACGCGGAGTTCGGGGTAGCGGGCACGGTCGCCCGCTGGGTGAAGGAAGGGCGGCAGGTCGTCTACGTGGTGTGCAGCAACGGAGACAAGGGCACCAGCGATCCGAACGTGAAGCCGGCGCATCTCGCGAAGACGCGGGAGAAGGAGCAGCTTGCCGCCGCGCGTGTGCTCGGCGTGAGGGAGGTCGTCTTCCTGCGCCACCCCGACCAGGGCCTCGAAGAGACGCCGGAGTTCAGGAAGCAGCTCGTCCGCCTGATCAGGATGTACCGGCCCGAGACTGTGGTGACGGCCGACCCCTACCGCCGCTACTTCTGGCATCGCGACCACCGGATCACGGGGCAGGTGACGCTCGACGCCGTCTTCCCTTACGCCAGAGACTACTGGGCCTACCCCGAGTTCATCGGGGACGGGCTGGAGCCGCACAAGGTCAACGAAATCCTCTTCTGGGCATCGGAGGACCCGAACCACTGCCTGGACATCACCGAGACGTTCGACCTCAAGATGGCTGCCCTGCTCTGCCACAAGAGCCAGGTCGGGCACGTCGCCGTCGAGCTCATGGAGGAGTGGCTGAGACACCACTGTCGGGACAGCGCCACGGGGCAGGACTACGACCTCGGTGAGAGCTTCCACCGGGCCCAGCCGCTGTACTAGCGCGGTGTCCGAACATACGTCGGCCGGGGCGGCCCGGAGCAGATGCTTCCGCCTTCCCCCGATTCCCCTCCGGGCTCCCGGGGCGCGGCCGGAGTGACGGCGCGGCCTATGACGAGAGCCAGAGAACGTCCCCGCACAGGTCGGGCCGGCGCGGGCGTGAGCAGAAGGCCGCGAACTCTTCCTTCTCCTTCTTGAGCACCGTGGACCCGCCGTGTCCCGGATGGACCCGCGTGTCGTCGGGCAGGACGAAGACCTTGTCCCTCAGCGACAGGAGTAGCTGCTCCAGGTCGCGCGGGCTGTTGGTCCTGCCGGGCCCGCCCGGGAACAACGTGTCCCCCGATACGAGATACGGTGCCGTCAGGAAGCAGAGGCTGCCGGGCGTATGCCCCGGCGTGTGCAGCACCTTCAGCGACAGCTTCCCAAAGGAGACCTCATCGCCGTCTTTCAGCGGAATCTCCACGGGAACGGGAAGGCTGCGGGCGTCGGATGGGTGGGCCGCCACGGGGACTCCGAGCTTCGCCTTGAGTTCCGCAAGCGCTCCCACGTGATCGATGTGGCTGTGGGTCATCAGGATGTACCTCGGGGTAGTTCCCTCGAGAAGCCCGGCGATCCGCCCCGGCTCGCCGGGGGCGTCAATCAGGACGCTGTCGCCGGTCGCCCGGCACACCACGACATAGGCGTTGGTGCCGAAGGGCGCAATCTCCAGCTTGTCGATCCGGAGGCGATCGTCCGTCTCCACCACAGCCATTCCATACACTCCGTTGGGCTTCCTGGAATCTTTCAGCGCGAAGGGGGCCGGCTGCTCCGGGAAAGGACGGAACTCAAACGCGTGCGCGCGGCTGGCAGCCCGGGGAATAGCGGAACACGCTGAAGACGCGGATGCCTACCTGGGAGGCGCTCCCGCTTGCTTGCTGGCGACCTTCCGGAAATGGAACCCGTAGACCGCGAGGGACACCGACAGCGGAAACAGCTGCGGGCGCTTCAGCAGCGTGGAGGCAAGGAACCGCCAGTAGTGCAGCCGTGCCCTGTCGCGGACACCGAGGAACCACACGGACCTCAGGAACGCCCAGGCATGCCAGGGCTGGAGACTCGACACGCGCTTCCTTCGCCGGGGCTTGTACTCCTTGAAGAACTCCTTGACCCGCCTGTAGTACTGACTGGGCGCGTAGATGGTGGCGATGATGTTCCGGTACCCGTTGATAAGCTTCTCCCGGTCCATCTTGGGAACGAAGTTCAACGAGCAGTCGGTGTTGTCTCCCGAGATGTTCCCATCGAGCAGGAGGCGGTCCTCTCTCTTCAGCCGCTGGTAGAGCCCCTGCAGGAACGCCCGGTTGTCCATCGTCGTGCGATCGGCCGATGCGTTGTTCGTCAGGTGAATCCGCACGAGGATGTCAATCACCGCATAGCGACCGTAGGTGCCGTTGCTGTTCCTCACCCGCATGGTCATCTGAGG
>CAZNMB010000070.1:0-8032 GCA_964574095.1 uncultured Dehalococcoidia bacterium | reverse complement strand
GCCTCACCGCCGCCCAGGAGCAGGCGTGGGCCCGGATCAGGGAAGAGATGGAGCGTACGGGCCCGCGTGAACCGGACGCGGCGGCGGTCTTTCTGCTTCACGGCGTCACCGGCAGCGGGAAGACAGAGGTCTACCTCAGGGCGCTGGAACGCGCGGTCTCCTCGGGCAAGAGGGCCATCGTGCTGGTGCCCGAGATCGCGCTCACGCCGCAGACCATCCGCCGCTTCGCGTCGAGGTTCCCGGACAGGGTGACCGTGCTGCACAGCAGGCTGTCGCTGGGAGAGCAGTTCGACGTATGGCAGCGCATCAGGAACGGAGAGTTCGACGTCGTGATCGGCTCGCGGGGCGCGCTCTTCGCGCCGCAGCCGGACCTGGGACTGATCGTGATCGATGAAGAGCACGAGTGGACCTTCAAGCAGCAGGAGCAGCCGCCGAGGTACCATGCGCGCGATGTCGCCGTCAAACTCGCGTCTCTGACCGGAGCGGTCGTGATTCTGGGCAGCGCCACGCCCGACGTCGCCAGCTATCACCGGGCCCAGCGCGGCGAGTTCCGATTGCTGCAGCTCCCGCAGAGGGTCTACGGGGGCGAGGCCTCTCCGCTGCCGGAGGTCGAGATCGTGGACCTTCGCCGCGAGCTGAGGGAGGGCAACCGGAGCATATTCAGCCGCGCTCTCGCGCGTGGTCTGCGCGAGACGCTGGCCGCCGGCGGGCAGGCGATACTGTTCCTCAACCGCAGGGGATCGGCGACCTTCGTCCAGTGCCGCGACTGCGGCCACGTCCTGCGCTGCCGCCGCTGCGACGCCTCACTGACCTACCACGCAGACCAGTCCGGTCTGGTGTGTCATCGCTGCAACCGGCGCACGCCGATGCCCCGCGACTGCCCCGCCTGCCGGAGCGGGCGCATCAAGTTCCTCGGCGTGGGGACTCAGCGCATAGAGGAAGAGGTGGCAAGGTCCTTCCCCGGGGCGCGCCTCTTGCGCTGGGACCGGGACGTCACCGGAGGCAAGCACTCCCACGAGCAGATCCTGGAGCGCTTCCTGGCGCACGAGGCGGACATCCTCATCGGCACCCAGATGGTCGCCAAGGGGCTGGACCTGCCGCTGGTGACGCTGGTGGGCGTGATCAACGCCGATATCGGGCTCTACCTCCCCGATTTCCGCTCCAGCGAACGCACCTTCCAGATACTGGCGCAGGTGGCCGGCCGGGCGGGACGGCGTGAGGCCAGAGGGAGCGTCGTCATCCAGAGCTACACGCCGGACCATTACGCCATCGCCGCGGCCGCGAACCACGACTATGCCTCCTTCTACAATCAGGAGATCGCCTTCCGCCGCCGGCAGGGTGACCCGCCTTTCAGCCGGGTCACGCGACTGGTCTACATCCACCGCAACGCCGCCCACTGCCGGGAGGAGGCCGAGCGGGTGGCCCGCATCCTCGAGGAGGAGAGAGACCGCCTCGGGCTGCCGGATACCGCCCTGTTCGGCCCGTCGCCCGCCGTGGTCCAGCGGGTGCGCGGGAGGTACCGGTGGCAGATAGTCGTCCGCAGCCGGGACCCGCTTCCCCTCCTTTCGGGCCTCCGCCTGCCCCAGGGATGGTCGGTGGATATCGACGCCGTGAGCCTGGCCTGAGCTTTACATCCCCCAGGGCTTGCACTATAATCTCCCTGATTGCCGGGAGCCAGATAGACTATCACGCACTCGACGGGTCTACGGATGGCCGTTCTGCCCCTGACTACGATGGGCGACTCCGTGCTTCACCAGAAGGCGAAGCGTGTGCGCAGGATAGACAGCTCCATCCAGAAGCTCATCGACGACATGATTGACACTATGCACGACATCGGCGGGGCAGCCGGGCTGGCCGCCCCCCAGGTTGGCGTGCCGCTGCAGGTGATAGTCGTCGAGACGTCCGACGAGGAGCCGGTTGCCATCATCAATCCCGAGATCGTGAAGAGCGTGGGAGAGCGCGAGGTTGGGGAGGGCTGTCTCAGCCTGCCCGGGTACAGGGGAACGCTGAAGCGGTTCGAGAAGGTCACGGTCAAGGGGCGCGACCGCCACGGCAAGGAGATCCGCATCAAGGCGGACGGGCTTCTGGCGCATGCCCTGCAGCATGAGATCGACCATATCAACGGCGTGGTGTACGTAGACCGGCTGGAGAGCCCGGATGATCTCCTCGCCGTCGGTGCGGAAGACGAGGAGCCGGAGGAGTGACCGTGTCCCTCGCAACAGTTCCCCGGGGCAAGGGCTCTGTCAGGCGTTCATTCCAGTGTGAAAAGAAATCCTGAATGACCAATCTCACCACCACGAGGCTGAAGATCATTGCCCCTGAGGAGGCATCTTCCCTCCTGACCGACCTGAAGGACATCCTCGACGCGCGCGGCATTGACTGCTACGTAGTCGGCGGCTTCATCCGTGATGGGCTTCTGGGACGGCTCAACAGGGACATCGATGTCGTCGTGCCCGACGACGCCGCATCCGTCGCCTCCGACGTGGCCGTGCACTTCCACGCCAGGCTGGTCCCCCTGGACGACGTCAATCAGACCGCCCGGGTCGTCGTCAGGCGCGCCGGCGCTCAGTGGCATCTCGACTTCGCCACCATGCGCGGCACCATCGAGGACGACCTCCGCGAGAGGGACTTCACCATCAACGCCATGGCCGCCAGTCTCGCGGGGGCGGGCACCGGCTGGTCGAATGTTCACGTCATTGACCCGCTCGATGGCGAGCGGGACCTGCGGAGCGGGACGATCCGCGCGGCGTCCGAGGGCGCCCTCCAGGAAGACCCGGCGCGGCTGCTCCGGGCGATTCGCTTCGCGGCGACTCTGGGATTCTCGATCGACCCCGCGACTGAAGGACTGATCCGGCGCTACGCCGCGCTGATCGCCATCGTGGCGCCCGAGCGGCTCCTTGAAGAGCTGGGCCGCATTCTCAACACCCCCAGGGCCTACGATTCCTTCCGCCAGATGGACCGCCTGGGACTGCTGGACCCTCTGATGCCCGAGCTGGTTTCCGCCCGGGGGGTGACCCAGCCGAAAGAGCACTTCTGGGACGTCTTCGAGCACTCTCTGGAGACTGTCGGGACTGTGGAGCGCCTGCTGCGGCAGAGGGAGGGCACGGGGGACGACGAATTGCTGCAGCGCGTGCGGTGGAGCCCGGAGATCGAGGAGCACTTCGCCCAGGAGGTCGCCGGGGGGCGAACGCGAGCGGCGCTGCTCAAGCTGGCCGGCCTCCTCCACGACCTGGGCAAACCGGAGACCAAGACCGTGGAGCAGGACGGGCGGATGCGCTTCCTGGGGCATCCTCTCGAAGGGGCGGGCATGGCCGCCGCGCTGATGAAGCGGCTGAGATTCAGCAACCGCGAGATTGAGATGGTGCGATTGATGACGGAGCACCACATGCGGCCGGGGTTTCTCGCCCGCGACGAGACGCCGACACGCCGCGCCGTCTACCGGTACTTCCGCGACACCGGGGACATGGGGATCGATACACTCTTCCTCGCCCTGGCCGACCATCTCGCCGCCAGGGGGCCCACGCTGGACCCCGACGAGTGGCGCAGGCATACCGGGACCACTCAGCACATGCTCTCTCAGTGGTTCGAGGAGGAGGCCACGGTCGCGCCGCCCAAGATCGTTGACGGCCATATGCTGATGGACAGACTCGGGCTCCCACCGGGCCCAAAGATCGGCCAGCTTCTGGAGTCGGTGCGGGAGGCACAGGCGGCGGGTGATGTCGAGAGCACCGACGACGCGCTGGAGCTGGCAAGGAAGCTGCTGGAGGAACATCCGTGAACCGGGGGAACCTCATCAGGCTCGGCGTAATACTCGTGCTGGCCAGCCTCGCCCTGGCCGAGACCCTGGTCCCGAGCGCGCCCAACATGAGCGGGAGCGCCCCCGGGAACAACACCCTGGGCATGCACCTGGGCCTCGACCTCAGCGGAGGCATTCACCTTGTCTACGACGCCGACCTCTCCCAGATCGGCAACGAGAGCGCCACGCAGGCGCTCGACGGCGCGGTGGACATCATACAGAGGAGGGTGGACGCCTACGGCGTCTCCGAGCCGGTCGTCCAGACGCAGGGGGGGAACCGCATCTCGATACAGCTCCCCGGTATCAGGGACATGCAGGCGGCAGTCAGCCTCGTGGGCCAGACCGCAGAGCTCGATTTCAGAGAGCTCACAGAGGCAAGCTGGGAGTTCGTGCAGCAGGCGGCCAGTCAGGGCCAGTACGTGAACTACGAGTTGGCCACCGAGCAGGGCGCTATCGAATGGAGCCCGGCCACAGGGGTAGTCAACGGCGAAGAGATGCAGCTGACAGGACGGCGTCTCAAGAGGACCTCACGGGTGATGATCACCCAGGACACCAACCAGCCCGAGGTCACTTTCCAGCTCGACACTGTTGGCGCGGAGCTGCTGTCCCAGATCAGCGCAAGGCTTTTCGTCGCGACGGATTCGGCGCAGAACAGGCCGCTGGGGATATTCCTGGACAACAAGTACGTCTCCAGCCCGCGCGTGAACGCCCAACTCAGTGACAGCGGCGTCATAACCGGCCTCACGCTGGACGAAGCGCGACAGCTCGCGATCCTGCTCAATGCCGGCTCCCTGCCCGTCTCGCTGGGGCACTGGGACCAGGGCGTCCTCGTCTCCGGTCCCGCGGTGCAGGACGAGGTGGACCCCACCCTGGGCGCGGACTCGCTGCACAAGAGCCTGATCGCCGGCGCGATCGGCCTGTTCCTGGTGCTGGTGTTCATGGCGCTCTACTATCGCCTGCCCGGCCTGCTCGCCGGAGGGGCGCTGATCATATACGCCATCCTGATACTGGCGGCATTCAAGCTAATACCCGTCACGCTCACCCTGGCCGGCATCGCGGCCTTCATCCTGTCCATCGGCATGGCCGTGGATGCCAACGTGCTCATCTTCGAGCGTCTGAGGGAGGAGCTCAGGGCGGGGCGGACACTGGGCGGGGCCGTCGAGTCCGGCTTCAACCGCGCCTGGACCGCGATCCGCGACAGCAACGTGACCACACTCATCATCTGCGGCATTCTCTACTGGATGGGCAGCAGCTTCGCCGAGCCCAGGGTCATGGGGTTCGCGCTGACTCTCGCCATCGGCGTCGCCCTGAGCATGTTCACCGCGATCTTCGTCACCAGGACTTTCCTGAGGCTGTTCGTGGGCACGCGATTCGCCGGCAATCTCCGGTTGTTCGGCGCGGAGCGTTCCGGTCAGACCCCGACTCTCGAGGAGTAGTGACAGTTGTTTGACTTCGTAGGCAAGAGACGGTGGTTCTTCCTCGGATCATCGCTGGTGATCTTGGTCGGCATCATCTCGCTCATTGCCGGGGGGCTGAATCTGGGCCTCGACTTCAAGCCGGGGGTCACGATGACGCTCGTCTTCGGCGAGCCCGTCGCGCAGGAGGACCTCAGAGTCGCGTTCGGCGACCTCGGGTACCAGGACGCAACGATCCAGCACAGCCCCAAGGAAGCGTTCCTGCTGCCCGCCTTTGAGGGGGACTTGGACAAGCTCGCTGTCAGCCTCGAGGAGGCGTTCAATACCACGGTCAGGACAGCAGATCTCGGCCCGCAGCCGACAGGCAATCATACGCTCGCCGTCATCCTCGGTACGGCGGTGCCCGAAGGGAGCTTCGGCGACTGGATGAAGACCAGCGGCTACGGAAACGTCACCTTCACCGCCGCCACGCTGGACTCCTACCTGGTGCGCATCGGGGCGGCAAAGGAGGGCGAAGGCCCGACGGCGGGAGCCGCCGGACTGTCCGAGCAGGACCACATCAAGACGGAGCTGACGAGCGAGTTCGGATCCGTGGACTACCTCGACTACGACTCCATCTCGGAGTCGGTAGCATCGGAGCGGGTCACCGCCACCGCGAAGGCCGTGGCGGTGGCTTCCCTGGGAATCCTCCTCTACATAGCGTGGTCCTTCCGCAAGCTGCAGAAGTCGTTCCGCTTCGGCGTGTGCGCGATCGTGGCCCTGGTGCACGACGGCCTCATCGTGCTCACGGTGTTCTCCCTGTTCCGGCTGGAGGTCAACTCGCTCTTCATCATCGCCATCCTGACCGTCATCGGCTATGGCGTCAACAACATCATCGTCGTCTTCGACCGCATCAGGGAGAACCGGGGTCGCCACCTGAGCCAGCCGTTCGACACAATTGTCAACATGAGCGCGACCGAGACCCTGACCCGGTCCATCAACACGAGCCTCACCACGCTGCTCGTTCTGCTCGCCCTCGTCCTCTTCGGCGGGACGACGATCCACAGCTTCGTCCTGGCGCTGACCGTCGGTGTCATCGCCGCCGCCTACAGCTCGCTCTTCATCGCGCCCCAGTTGCTCGTCGCTTGGGAGTTCGGTGAGCTGGGACGCCTCTTCAGGTGGATTCCCTTCCCCCGCAGGCGCACCTAGACAGCCGATGTGCCCTCGTGTGCGGCACCACAAGGCCTCCGAGAATCGGGGTATTTCCTATTGACAACATCTATATCTTGTGTTACCTTAGCGTCCCTGACACAATATGTAGATTCGGCAGGGCTCCAACAATGAAGTGTCCGCACTGCGACTATCCCGACTCGAAAGTGGCCGACTCGCGCGACGTGGACGACACCGTCCGCCGGCGGCGCGAGTGCCTGGAGTGCGGCTTCCGCTTCACGACCTACGAACGTGTCCACACCGGCAGCCTGGTGATCATCAAGAAGGACCAGCGCCGCGAGGCCTTCGACCGGGAGAAGCTGACCAGGGGCATACGCAAGGCCTGCGAGAAGCGCCCGCTCCCCACCGGGACCATAGAGAAGATCGTCGATGCCATCGAGAGCGACCTCCTGCGCCGGGGCCGGACGGAAATCCGCAGCTCGGCGATCGGAGAGGCCGTGATGGACATCCTCCGCGAGACGGACCACATCGCCTACATCCGTTTCGCCAGTGTCTATCGCGATTTCGAGGACATCACCAGCCTCAAGCGCGAGGTGGATACCCTCGTCGCCGGCAGGCCCGTGGCCAGCCAGCTCCCTCTCATCCCGGATGATGAGCTTGCGCCGTCGGGGAAACGGAGAAGGGCCGGCTCCCCCACTGCGCGCTAGCAGCGGCACGATTCCAGCCCCAGGAGCAGGGATACGAGCATGACTGACGGCAGCAACGGCAAGCACGGCAGCAGGACAATGCGCTCGCTGCGCAACAGGGTCGTCCGCGCGATCTTCGCCTCTGCGGAGTCCATGGGCATCTCCGACAGAGAGATGATCGAGGGGCTTGCGGACCAGGTTATCGAACGCCTGGACCGCGTCCCCACGCTGCCCGGTATGGAGCATCTCGCCACCGAGATAAGGAAACCCGTTGAGGAGACGGAGATCAGATCGATAGCAAAAACCATCCTCGCCGAGAGGGGGCCTGAAGTGTACCTTCCAACCGTGGAGAAAGAGCAGCCCGCCGCGACTACGCCCCGCAAGGCCCGGGCAAAAAAGAGGAAGACTCAGCCGGGTCAGGCCGACATCTCCGAGAACGCCAGAGCCGTGCTCGAGAGAAGGTACCTCGTCAAGGACAAGAAGGGCCGGGTGGCGGAGACCCCGGAGGACATGTTCCGGCGCGTGGCCCGCAGCATCGCGGCGGCGGACGCCCTCTACGAGCCCAGGGCGGACATCGAGGCCCTCGAAGCGGATTTCTACCGGAGCATGGTGCACCTGGAGTTCCTGCCCAACTCGCCGACGCTGATGAACGCCGGCCGCGAGCTGGGGCAGCTCTCCGCCTGCTTCGTGCTGCCCGTCGAGGACTCGATGGAGTCCATCTTCGACTCGGTGAAGAACACCGCGCTGATACACAAGAGCGGCGGCGGTACCGGCTTCTCGTTCTCGCGCCTGCGCCCGGAGGGCGCGACCGTGGGTTCCACGGGCGGCGTCGCCAGTGGGCCGGTCTCGTTCATGCGCGCCTTCGACGCCGCGACCGACGTCATCAAGCAGGGAGGCAAGCGCCGGGGGGCCAACATGGCCATCCTCAACGTCGATCACCCGGATATCCTCAAGTTCATCACCTCCAAGGAAGACTACACCTCCCT
>CAZNMB010000069.1:0-8155 GCA_964574095.1 uncultured Dehalococcoidia bacterium | reverse complement strand
CGTCTTCGACTTCCTCGTGCACTGGGCTGAGGACTGCGGCGAGGAGACCTTCTTCCGCGGGATCAGGCGCGTCCCTGCGGGGCACTACCTTGAGTTCAGGCCTCGCGAAGGGGAACTGAAGTGCGTGTGCTACTACCGGGTGCCGCTGGAGAACGGCCTGCCCGGGTTGCGGGACGAGGAGTACGCCGAGCGTTTTCGGAGCCTGTTCGAGGACAGCGTGCGGTTGTGCCTGGGGGGCGACGTTCCCGTAGGCGCCTGCCTGAGCGGCGGTCTGGACTCATCGTCCATCGTATGTACTATCGACCGTCTGGCGCGCGAGGAGACAAGCCGGTGGCCTGGCCTGGGACGCGCGGTGCGCACATTCTCGGCCAGATTCGACGACGGGAGGCATGACGAAGGGCGATTCATCAGCGGGGTTGAGGATCTGACCTCGGCGGATGCGACGTACGTCCGTCCCACCGGCGCCAGCCTGCTGAGGGAACTGGAGGCCCTCATCTGGCATCAGGAAGAGCCGTTCATCGCGACTTCGACTTATGCCAAGTGGGAGGTGCTCAAGCTGGCCCACCTGTCCGGATCGAAAGTGTGCGTCGATGGACAGGGGGGCGATGAACTGCTGGCCGGCTACTGCAGGACGCACGCAGTCCTGTTCGCTTACCTTCTAAGCACCTTCCAGTTGCGGCAACTGGCCGGGGAAGCCTGTGCTCACGTTCGCCTGCGTGGGAAGACCGGGCTGGCGGACCTGCCGAAAGCTGCCTACCACCTGCTCCCGCGCAGCGTCCGCCCCAGGGTCAGAGCGATGATGCGCACGGACGGGGACAGCCATCTCAACGAGGAGTTCGCTGCGGCGTTCACCGGCTATCCCTTTCGAGACGAGTATGTGGTTGGAGGAGGCGCGAGCCTTCTCGACAGGCACCTCTACCAGATGTTCGCAATGGTGGGCCTGCCGGCGCTTCTGCGACACGAGGACAGGAGCTCGATGGCCCATTCGCTTGAGTATCGAGCGCCCTTCCTCGACCACCGGCTCGTCGAGTTTGTCTTTGCCCTTCCCTGGGATCAGAAGATTCGTTGCGGGACTCGGAAGTACGTTCTCCGCAATGCGATGAGGGACATCCTGCCGGATGCCGTGGCGGGTCGGCAGGACAAGATAGGCCTCGACACGCCGGAGGATACGTGGCTCAGAGGTGAGCTGAGGGGCCTCCTCACCGAGGTCATGAACTCCCCGAGTTTCGGGCAGCGTCCGTATCTCGACGGGGCAAAGGCGAGGCGGGTCTTCAAGGACTTCCTGGAAGGTCGCCGGACTCGTGGGGCAAACATCTGGGGGTGGCTGTGTCTGGAGCTCTGGCTGAGGAGATTCATCGACGGAACGAAGAGCCCCGTGGCCTAGCCGGCAGGCAGGCATGCGCGGGCCGACCGTGGTGCAACACCCATGTATGAGTCGGTTGTGAGGCACTTCTTGGGACCCGCTCTGGACTTCGCCCGAGGCACTCGGGCCATGAAGGTACTGAAGGAGCTCGAGGGCACGCAGTGGTGGCCGCGCGATCGTATCCTGGCACTGCAAGACGAGAGGCTGAGGATACTGGTGCGTAGTGCCTCCGACAATGTCCCCTATTACCGCACGTTGCTGGAACAGGGCGGTCTGAAGCCGGAGGACATACGCTGCTCCAGGGACCTGGTGAAGATGCCCGTGCTTACCCGGAAGCTCGCCCGGGAGAACTTCTCCAGCCTCCGGGCGCGGAGTCTTCCGGGGAGGCGGTTGAGGGCGCTGCGCACTGGAGGCTCGACAGGGGAGCCCCTCGAGTTCTACCGGGCGAAGGACGACATCTCCAGTTGGGACGCGGCGGCCGGCCTGAGGGCTTCACGGTGGGCGGGCTACGAGCTCGGGATGAAGTGCGCCTGGTTCTCGGAAAGCCCGCTGTACGAATCGGGGCTGAGGAGACTCATGCGCACGGCCAGTAATCTCCCGCGCAGAACCACCCTGTTTGACGCGAGGGAGTTGTCCGAAGAGAGGATGCCTCTCCTTGCCGGGAGGCTGGGAAGGTTCCAGGACGGGGTCATCAGGGGCTACCCGAGCGCTATCTACCTGCTGGGCCGGTATATTGAGAGAGAGGGGAAACGAAGGATAAGGCCCAGGGCCATCATCACGTCCGGTGAGGGGCTCTACGACTTCCAGAGGGAACTGCTGACGAGGGTCTTCGAGTGTGACGTCTTCGCCCAGTACAAATCGAATGAGGTGAACGTGATCGCCGGCGAGTGCTCCGAGCATTTCGGGTACCACGTATCAGCGGAGAACGTGATCGTCGAGATCGCGGACGACGCGGGAAGACAGGTGCCCGCGGGGCAGGAAGGCCGGATACTGGTCACCAACCTGCACAGTCACGCCATGCCGTTCATTAGATACGAGATCGGCGATGTGGGCGTGGGCTGCGATGACGCCTGTCCATGCGGCAGAGGCCTTCCGCTGCTGGCGACGGTGAAAGGCAGGATCACCGATGTCGTCTACACAAAGAGCGGGAGGGCCATACCGGGCGTCGTCCTGCCCCTCAACTTCTTCGCTTCCCTGGGCGTGGACCAGTTCCAGGTGGTCCAGGATGCCTACGACAGGGTGACGGTCAGGTTTGTCCTTGGCCCGGAATGCTCGCGGGACCGGGTGGATGCGGTGACGAGGGAGATAGTACGACGCTACAGGGACGCCCTCGGCGACGGCATGAATGTTGACGTGGAACGAGTCGGGATGATCGCCCCGACCGAGTCCGGAAAGAGGAGGATCGTCGTCTCCAGCCTGACGGGCGGGCCCTGAGCATGGATGTTGTCCCCCGGGAAGGGCGCGGCCGGCAGAGCGGAACGAAACCTCCGCTGCTCAACGTGAGGAGACTGTGTCAAATGATGGGTAATGCCTGTGCCGTCGCGCGGGCTGCTTCCGGGCTCGGCGCGTGGCTGAGAAGAGCGAAGGACGTTGTCCAGGAGGAAGGCCTGACGCCTCTGCTCTCGCGAGGCTTCGGCTTCGTTAGGGAGTCGTTCTTCAAGTACGCCGAGTACTACCTCTACGAGCATTCGCTCAGGGAACGGGATGAAGCGCTGTTCATGCCCCGAATCGAGGGTTTGATCTTCAGGATCGTGCGGACGAACGAGGAGGCGGACGAACTCGCGGTCGAGCTTGGCTCTGATTTTCGGCGGCGGTTCGTCCGGGCCAGAAGGTCTCTGGACAAGAGCGCAATCGCTTTCTGTTTCTTCGCTGATGGTGAGATAGCTCACATCGGGTGGGTGGCTCTCAGCAAAGAAGCCAAGGCGTGCTTTGACCCGGTGCCGTACGAGGTTGACTTCCGCAACAGGGTGGCCTGCACGGGGGGCACGATAACAGTCCCCAAGTACCGAAGCCGCGGACTCATGACCTACGGCTACGTCAAAAGGCTGCGGTTCTTGAGGGAACTGGGGTGGAGAGCGTCGCGGAACTGTGTTGTGGTGGACAACATCGCGTCTCAGAAGGCGCAGGGCAAGCTCGGGCCGAGGGTCTACGCCCGCGCGCGCTGCCTGAAGCTGCTCAGGTGGCGGTTCCTGTGGCAGAGGCCGATCGGGGACGACGTCGCTGGATGACTGAGATTAGATGACGGACATTCGCATACGGGTTGTGAACGACGGCGACGATTTCGGTTGCCTGGTGGGGGTCTGGGATCGCCTGCTGCAGAGGACCGGTGTCGAGAACACTGTCTTTCTGACCAGCGAGTGGCTCTCCACGTGGTGGAGGCATTTCGGCTCAGGCAATAGGCTGAACGTGCTCGTGTTCGAGAGGGGAGGCGCGGCCATCGGGGCTGTCCCGCTCATGAGAACGGGGTACAGTGCAGGAATGCTCAGGATGTGCTGCCTGGAAACGGTGGGCGCTCTGAACTGCAACTACGTCTGGGTCGTGCCGCCTGAGAACCGCGATGAAGTGATGGATGGCCTTGTGGCCTACATCAGTGAGGCTCTGGAGAATGGTGTTGGAGCCGTCAGGCTGAGCCTCGTGCCAGACGACAGCGCCTTCCTCGCAATGTTGCGCGCGCATGTCTCCCGGATGTCGAAGCTGGCCGTGGATGAGAGGACGCAGACCGTGGCGCCGTACGTCGCGCTGCCCGGCACGTGGGATGAGTTCTACCGTTCCCTGAGCCCAAACAGGAGGAAGCTGCTCCGGCGCTACCAGGGATTGATGCGGAGGAAGCAGGATGCCGAATACCGGCTGTGTGCCGGGGATTCGCTGGAGAGCAGGCTCAGCGAGTTCTTCGAGACTCATGAGGCGCGCTGGCGCTCGGAGAAAGTCAGAGGTTGCTTCTCCGATCCGAGGATGAGGCACTTCTACAGCGACCTGGCGGGACGGTTCCTCGACAGAGGGTGGCTCCACTTCTCCTGGCTGAGCCTGGACGGCCAGATGTCGGCCGCCTCGTATAGCTTTGTATACAACAGGAAGTTCTATGCGGCCACTTCGGCTCGCGACCTCCGCTATTCGCGGTACCGCGTGGGGCACCTGCTCCACATGTTCCTGATCAAGGACGCGATCGAGCAAGGCCTGGACGAGTTTGATTTCTTGAGGGGCGCCGAGCCCCACAAGTTCCACTGGACCAGGTCCGTTCGGAGGTATCAGGACGTTGTGATTGTCAGTGGTGGAGCCGCCGCCGGGCTGCGGCTCAAGTACACTCGTGCGTTCCTGCGCCTGTGCGAGTTCAGGCAATACGGCCTGCGCGAGATCTACTATCTGCGTAGCATGAAGAAGCGCGAAGAGGCGGAAAGGAGACGGATGGGCCTGAGGATGCCGGCCCAGTCGCCTCGCCGGAGCAGCCTGCATGACTGAGTTGACCACCAGGGTGGTCGCACGTCCAGCGGAGTTCGAGTCACTGGCCGGTGTTTGGGACGGTATCCTGCACACGGCAGGCCGTGAGCACACCATCTACCTGACACACGAGTGGCTGTCGGCATGGTGGAGACATTTCGGCGAGGGCCGGGACCTTCACGTGTTGGTGTTCGAGAGGCGGGGCCAGGTCGTAGGTATCGTTCCGCTCATGATCAGCGAGTACAGGCTGGGAATGGCCAAGGCCCGTCTCGTCGAATCGGTGGGGGCGTTCAACTGCAACTACGCCTGGGTGGTGTCGCCGGAGAACAGGGAAGAGGTGGCGTCCGCGTTCCTGACCCATCTTGGAGAGGTGCTTCGAAACGGCGGCCATGTACTCCGTCTCGGCCTCATGCCGGACGACAGCTCGCTCCTGTCCCTGCTGCGCGGGGGTGGAGCTCGGGCGGCGGGGCTTGCGCTGGAGGACAGGACAACGACTCTGGCGCCCTACGCAGAGCTTCCCGACTCCTGGGAGGAGTTCCTTTCCTCTTTGGGCGCAAAGAGACGATGGCTGCTGCGGAGTTCGCTGCGAAGACTGGAGGAGGACCACCGGGTTGAGTTCCGGCGCTGCGAGACGGATTCACTCGAGCAGACGCTGGCGGAGTTCTTCGACCTCCACCAGAGGCGATGGCAGTCGGTGAACGTGAAGGGGATCTTCCACGATCCGAGGATGCGGGCTTTCTATGTAGACGTCGCCCGGAAGCTGCGGGACAGGGGATGGCTGCACTTCTCCCGCCTGGACGTTGATGGCAGGATGGCGCACGGGCACTTCGCCTATGTCTACAACGGCAGGTTCTACGCCTCGACCTCAGCGCGGGATACCTCATATTCGTCGTATGGCGTGGGGCACCTGCACTACATGTTTGTTGTCCAGGATGCGATCAGGCTCGGGCTGCGGGAGTATGACTTTCTTCAGGGGGACGAGGCGTACAAGTCCTTCTGGGCCAAGTCGGCTCGCAGCTACCAGGAGGTCACACTGATCGACGGCAGCCGGTGCCCGGAGCTTCGATTGGCGCTCCTGCGCGCTTTCCTGCGCGCGTACGGCTTGAGGCGATTCGGGCTGAGGCGGAGCTATCACCTGCGCCAGCTGAAGAAGCGGGACGAAAGGGAGCGGCGACGGATGCGCCCGAGGTCGCGTGGATAGCCGCTGGGGCGTCTAGCACGGGACTGCGCGCTGTGCTGTACTCGGCTTGGCCGCCGTGCCCTGTCTGGCCGATGTTCGGAGCGCGTCCCTAGGTGTGGTTGGCGTCGTCAAACGCGTCAAGGAAGGCTTCCGGTATGGGGCTGTGCTTGTTGACGAACTCCTGGCAGGCCTCGATGAACCGGGCGAATACGTCAAAGTCGCCGAAGACAGCCTCGCCCTGTACCTGCCCGCCCAGGACGACATGGACGTGGCTGCTTCCGCACTGGTAGATGTCGACCTTCAAGTCCATTCGATGCGCTCCCAGACACTGTCCCCGTGCCTGTCCTTGTCTCCGATATGATGTTACCACGAGCCACCATGTCGCTGCCATAGCCTTTATGGGCGCTTTCAGGTGATGGCCGCTGGGACATCCTTACTACGGGTGGGAGGTTACCGGCGGGGGGCGATAGGCCATACCGACGTACCCCCGCGGCGGGCTAGCTCTGGAGGCGCGCGTCATCGGGGAACATGATGCTGCCATCGTAGTTGCTGAAGGCTCGGCGCAGGCCATCGAGGTCGTTGCTCGCCAGCTTGAGATAGACCGGCCTCCTGCCGATCTCATCCAGGGCGTGGGCGTCCGAACCCTGAACGCAGGCGCGACCCCTGGGGAAGCCTCGCATGGCCCCTCTGTTCCACAGTTCCCTGTTCCGGGGCTGCGTGATCTCCAGGGCGGCCAGGTATTCGCTGCTGTAGATCCGCTGCTTCGCCCGGCGGCTCTCCTTTGTCTGAAGAAACCCCGTCGGCCACCGCTCGATGTGGGCGGCGATGGCGATTCCTCCCCGCTCGGAGGTCTTGCGAAGAACGCTCTCGATCGCGTCCCCGGCGGGGACGGTCCCGTCACCCCTTGCAGCAGCGCGCGTGCCGATGTAGTCGAGGAAGTCCTCCAGCTCCGGGACCGGCGTTCCGGGGTCGAACAGCGCCAGCATGTGGCCGGAGGTTGTCGAGACCTCGATCCCGGGGAAGACCACGAGCCCCAGCTTCCGCCCGGCCTGCCTTATGGGGTCGATCCCGAGCGCGGTGTTATGGTCGGTGATCGCGATCGCGTCGAGGCGCGCGGCCAGAGCTGACTCGACTATCTGCGCGGGCGTGACGCCGGGCTCGCTGTAGCATCTTGACTCAGGGGTGTGGATGTGGAAATCAACTTTCGTGATGAGCCCATCGGTGTGGTCTTGAGGTTGCTCCTCATCGGTCATCGGATGTCGGTCCTCGGCGCGGCAGGGGCCCCGCTGCTGGAAGAGGCGCGTCCCGCGGCCTATCGCCCCTTGAACACGGGCTCCCGTTTCTCCAGGAATGCCCGCAGCGCCTCCCGGTGGTCCTCGCTCAGGCCCAGCGTCGTGTAGGCCTTGATCACGTCCCTGAGGGCGGACTCGAGGTCCATGTTCAGGCCGCTGTATATGAGACGCTTTGCCGCCTTGATAGCGAGAGGCGGCCCGCCGGCCATCTTGAGCGCCAGTTCCTCGGTGGCGGCCTCGAGCTCTTCGTGCGGCACGACCCGGGTGACGAGGCCGATCCTTGCCGCCTCCTGGGCATCAACGAGGTCCCCGGTCCAGATCATCTCGCAGGCGCGGTCGATTCCCACCAGTCTGGGCAGGAAGTAGGTGCCCCCCATGGTCGGCACTATGCCCCGGCGGACGAACACGGAGGAGAACGTTGCCCTCTCGGAGGCGATGCGGATGTCGCAGGCGCAGGCCGCGTCCAGACCGCCTCCGGCGGCTATCCCGTTGACAGCGGCGATGACGGGCTTCTCCATCCGCTGCAGGGGCAGGGTGAGGATCCGGCTCACGGAGTCCGCCGACGGTTCGGTCGGCACGTGACTCGCGTCGCGTCTCGGCAGGCCCTGCTCCAGGCGCTTGACGTCGGCGCCGACGCAGAAGGCCCGCCCTGTCCCGGTGAGCACCAGCACCCTCACCGCATCGTCGCCGGCCGCGTCGTTGATCATCTGCAGCATTCCCTGGTACATCTCAGAGGTGAAGGCGTTCAGCTTCTGGGGTCGATTCAGGGTTATGGTGGCGATGCCTTCGTCTTTGCTGTAGATGAGGTGCTCGGAATCCACGGCGCCTCCCGGTTGAACGCGACGACCTTGGCGCCATTGTAGCAGTTCGAGCGGTGGGCCGCAA
>CAZNMB010000068.1:0-8191 GCA_964574095.1 uncultured Dehalococcoidia bacterium | reverse complement strand
GCCGTCCAGAATCGTCTTCAACTCGCTTTCCGGCGATGAGCGTTCTGATCGCAGCTCCTCAACCACCTGGCGAATGGTTGATCTCCGCCGTTTCGAGGTGGACTTGGCCTCCGCACCCATTCTCAGCGCCTCCGATCCAGGTAGTGGGCAATGCCTGCCGTCCAGCCCCTGGGCAAGCAGGTTTGACAGACGCTCCGGCGACCTGCCGGACAAGACCATTGCCTGTCCGGACTCGACCCAGAGCCCACGCAGCACTACTCCCTCCAGACCAGCCTATCACCGTGGTCCTCTTCAATGAATGGCCCAATACGTACAACTGTCATGGGAAGAAGGTACTGCTCCGGGAAAACACGGCCGTCGGCATGGACGAAGGCCCTCGGGTGAAGCGCGGACCGTACGTGCGGCACCCCGACGGCAGTGACACCGCGGGCACTGGCTGGCCGTGGTTCCCGCTTCATGCCTTCACAGGCGCAGGCTTCGTGGAAGAAGCAGAAGCGGGGATGTGTGCGGACGCGACAGGCGGGCTCGACCGGAAGCGGCCTTGGGACGAAGCTCCGGGAGGGTGTCGGAGTACTCCAAGAGCGGGGTAGCCCGGAGCATCTGCTCCGGGCGAGATCGAAGCGGATGCCTGAACCCGCCCTCTGATCTCCGGGCAGGCTTCTACCCGATCACTTCCGCCTGACGGAGGGCGCGGATACGGTCCGCGTCGTAGCCAACCTCTCCCAGGAGTTCGTCGGTGTGCTGGCCGAACTCCGTGCACCAGTTCCTGACCTTGAACGGCGAGTCCGACAGCTTGAGCATGGAGCCCACCTGCTTCACCGTCCCGAGGGTGGGATGGGGCAGCTCCCGGATCATGCCCCGTGCGATCAACTGGGGATCGTTGACCACTTCGTCCAGGGAGTAGACCGGCGCGACGCAGGTGTCCTTCGACCGGAGGATCTCGACCCATTCATCGCGGCCTCTCCTCAGGAAGGTCCGCTTGAAGAAGGCGGCGATCTCCTCGCGTTTCTCGCCCTCGGCGAACTGGTGCCCGACGAAGTCCTCCCGGCCGAGGAGCTCGCACAGGTTGCGATAGAAGTGGGGCTCGAAGGCGGCGATGCTGATGTGCCCCCCGTCCTTCGTCTCGTAGACGTTGTACCAGGGGTAGTGGCCGGTGAATATCGTGTCGCCTCTTCTGTTCTGGATGCCGAACACCATCAGGGGGACGAGCCAGAGATAGAGCATCTCGACGATCCCATCCGCGAGCGACACGTCCACGTACTGGCCGCGCCCGGTGGTGTGGCGGGCCGTGAGCGCCGCCAGGATGCCGATGGCAGCGCCCATCCCTCCGGCGGCGAAGTCGGCTATCAGGGTGCCGGGCGGCACCGGGCCGCCGTCCGTGGTGCCCGTCATGCCGAGGAGCCCGCCGATGGATATGTAGTTGATGTCATGCCCGACGACGTCGCGGTACGGCCCGTCCTGCCCGTAGCCCGAGAGCGAGGCGTATACGATTCTGGGATTGATCTCCCGGATGGTGTCATAGTCCACGCCGAGGCGCTTCACTACGCCGGGCCGGTAGCCCTCCATAACGACGTCGGCGGTCCGGGCCAGTTCATAGAAGATGTCCCGCCCGGCATCGGACTTGAGGTCGATGCCCATTGTCTTCACGTTGCGCATGCCGGGGTAGTCGGGCGACCCGGCGGGAAAGGCGAACTTGACCAGGCCGCCGCGGCGGGCCGGGTCCGGCTCATGGATCTTGATGACCTCGGCGCCGAGATCGCCCAGGAGCGTGGCGCAGAAGGGGCCCGGGCCTATCCAGGCCATGTCCAGAATCCTTGTGCCGTCCAATGCCGGATGCATACTGTCTCCTGTGGCGGCGCCGAAGGAAACGCACCCCGGTATCCCTCCGCGCCGGCGGTGAGGCGAGAGGGCGCTGCCCGGGGCGGTCTCCGTGTCTGTCCTAGTTCCCGACTATGGACACGCTGACGACGTTCAGCGGTGGAATGCCGCCCATGTTGTGGGTCAGGCCGAACTTGGGGTCCTTTATCTGCCGCTCCCCGGCCTTGCCCTGAAGCTGCTTGTACATCTCGTACATCATTCGCAGGCCGGACGCGCCGATCGGATGCCCGAAGCACTTCAACCCGCCGTCGGGCTGGCACGGAATCGTGCCGTCCAGGTCGAAGAAACCCGCCTCGATGTCCTCCTTGGCCCGTCCCCGTGGCGAGATGCCCAGGTCCTCGTATATGGTGAGCTCGGTGATGGAGAAGCAGTCGTGGACCTCCATCATGCTCAGCTCCTCGCGGGGGTTGGTGATCCCCGCCTCCGCGTAGGCTCTCTGGCCGGCGCGCACCGTGGTCTCGACGTGGGCGTAGTCCCACTCGGTGCACATCATCTCCTCGCCGGAGCTGGCCGCGATCTGCAGGGACTTGACGTAGACGGGGTCGGGCCGGAGCTTCCTGGCTATCTCGGGACGCGTGACGATTGCCGCCGCCGCCCCGTCGCTCACCCCGCAGCAGTCGAACAGGCCCAGGGGCCAGGCGACTATGGGGGCGTTAAGCACGTCGTCGATCGTGATCTTCCGGCGAAGGTGCGCCTTGGGGTTCATCAACCCGTTGTGGTGGCTCTTCACCGATATGTGGGCCAGGGCCCGCTTGCCTTCCTGGGGGCTGAGCCCGTACTGCGCGAAATACCTCGTGCCCATCATGGCGAAAGCGCCCGGCGGGGTGAAGTTGGGGAAGGCGAACCTGAACGTTACGCCCTGCTGGGTGTCGTTCTGGGGCAGGCCCCCGTAGCCCGTGTCCTTGAGCTTCTCCACGCCGACCGCCAGGCAGATGTCGTAGGCCCCGGCAGCGACGGCGTAGCAGGCACCCCGCAAGGCCTCCGATCCCGTGGCGCAGAAGTTCTCCACCCTCGTCGCCGGAATGAACGGAAACTTCATGGTGACGGCGAGAGGGATGGCGGACTTGCCGATGGAGGCCTCTTCGTAGCAGGTGCCGGACCACGCGGCGTTTATGTCCTTCTTCTCGATGCCGGCATCCTCCAGAGCTTCGAGAACAGCCTCGACCATGAGGCCCTGAGGGCCCTTGTCCCATCGCTCCCCAAACCGGGTGCAACCCATTCCTACAATGGCAACCTTGTCCTTTATACCTTCGGCCATGGCTCCTCCCTTTGGAATGCTCCTGATCCGCTAGACCCGAACCGGTGTCGCTTTCCAGAAGTACACGTGCATGCCTCGCTTCTCGTCGTGGTACTTCCGGCGCAGACTCATCTCCACCGGCATGCCGACCTCGAGAGCGTCCAGCTCGCAATCGGTGAGGTCGAACATCCACCTGCCGCCGCCTTCGAAGTCCACCATCCCGTAGACGGCGGGCGGGCTCGGGCTGAATGCCAGAATGTCGCCGGTGTATGTGAACAGGCGACCTGTCTTGTCTGAGAAACGGTAGACGTCCATCTCGTTGACGGCGCCGCACTTGGGGTTGGCGCACACCTCCTGTGGCGGGTACTGGGGGGTGCCGCACTTCCTGCACTTGCAGCCGCAGAGCCCCAGTATCATCCTGCGGTCCCTGAAGAGGATGGTCGCCTGGGTGGGGGCGACCTCATCGCCGCGGCCGCCCGTGTCTATGGTCAGCACCTCCCTGAAGGTGACGTACTTCTCGTAGAGATTGAGGTCCTTCTTCGACGCCAGGTGCTTCTTGATGCCCCTCCGGTCCCTGACCTTCTCGATCTCGTCCGTCACCTGAAGGCAGATGGCGTCGCTCCCGTTGCCGTAGCTCGCGACGATTATCTTGTCGCCGGGCTTGGCGTCCTCGAGTGCGGCCACGAGGAGCATGAGCGGGTACGATGTGCCGGCGTGGCCTATCGTCGTGAACATGTGGTCCTGTATCTGCGTCGGCTCGAAGCCCAGCTTCCTGCCGATGCTCGCGTGGGCCGCGATGTAGAGGCAGGGGTAGACCACTTTCGAGATGTCGGCGGGCTTGAGACTGTGCTCGCGCATCAGGCCGGAGATCGCCTCGGAGATGAACTTGCCGTATCCCTCGTCCCGGATCCACCGGTCCTCCCAGGAACGGTTGTACTTGTCCTCCGCCGTCCTCCAGTGGTCCATGAAGTCGTAGGATACGGAGAACGTGCCCTCGATGCTGGCGACGACGCCTTCATTCCCGAGGAGAAAGGCCGCGCCGCCGTCGCCGTACATCTCCTCCTGGTAGCCTCCGGGCTTCCCCAGACGGCAGTCCGCGGCACAGACCATGACATTCTTGGCCGTGCCCGACGCCACGGCGTCGTAGGCGGAGATCAGTGCGCCGGAACCGGCCTTGATGGACGTGGTGAAGTCGGCGGTGCGGATCTCAGGCCTGAGATCGAGCGCCGTCGCGATGATGCCGGCGTTCTGCCGTTCCTTGTAGGGGGCGGTTGTGGTGGCGAAGAAAAGGCCGTCAACCTTCTCCCGCTCCAGATTGCCCAGGCAGTCCACGGCCGCGGCCGCGGCCATGGTGATGCTGTCCTCGTCGAAGTTGGCGACAGCCTTCTCTCCCGGCAGCAGCGACGCCGGGTTCAGCCAGCCCAGCGCCTGATAGATGGTCATGCGGTTGATCCGGTACATTGGGACGTACGCGCCGTAGGAAGTTATCCCTGCCATGATCTTTCCGTCCTTCCACTTGTTAGTCAGCGAACTCGACTGTAGCAGCCCGGAACGAACGAGTCAACGGTGAACGCACCACCAGGGGGCAGGCAATTACCCTCCTCTCGACGGGGGAGGGCCGGCAAGCATGACCGCCGGGCGTGCCCTGCCTAGTATCTGACTGACTTCCCGTAGTTCTCCCTCAGCACTGTCTTCAGGACCTTGCCCGCCGGGTTGCGGGGGAGGACATCCATGAAATCGACCCCCTTGGGTTTCTTGTAGCTGGCAAGGTGGCGCTTGCAGTGATCGACGACATCCTCCGCCGTCATTGCCTCCCCCGGCTTGCAGACGACGATGGCCTGCACGGATTCGCCCCATTCCTCGTCGAAGATGCCGATCACAGCAGCCTCCAGGATCTTGGGGTGCTGGAACAGCACCTCCTCGATCTCGGCGGGGTAGATGTTCTCGCCGCCGCTGATGATCATGTCCTTCTTCCGGTCCACCACGTAGAAGAACCCTTCCTTGTCCTGTCTGAGCAGGTCGCCGGAGTGGAACCAGCCGTTTCTCATGGCCTCCGCGGTCGCTTTGGGGTTCTTGTAGTACTCTTTCAGCACCGTCGGCCCGCGATAGATCGCCTCGCCGACCTCCCCCACCGGCACGTCATTGTCTTTGTCGTCGACCAGGCGTATCTCGATGAACGGGAGGGCCCGGCCCACCGAGTTCTCGCGCCCTTCTACCTCGCTGGGCCTCAGCGTGCAGACCACCGGGCTCATCTCGGTCATGCCGAACAGATCGAAGATGCGGACGTTGCGGAAATGCTTCTGGATCTGGCGCCTGGTCTCGGTGGGAAGGATCGCCGCCCCCGATGCCCACACCTTGAGGGAAGAGGTGTCGTACTTCTCGATGTCGGGCACCATCAGGAGGAAGAAGGCCATGGCCGGCACCAGGAGGATCGCGTCGATCCTCTCCTTCTCTATGGTCTCGAGGATGTAGGCCGGATTGAAGACTTCCGTCGGCAGGACGACCGTCGCGCCGATGAAGAACATGAACTGGCAGAATCCGAATGCGGCCAGGTGGAATATCGGGGGAGCGCCGAAAGCCCTGTAGTCCCACATGTCGCCGAGTCCGGCCTCGGACATGACGTATGACGCTGCGAGCATCCACATCACCATCTCGTTCTTGTGGGTGAGTACGGCCCCCTTGGGCCTGCCCGTGGTCCCGGCCGTGTACATGATGAACAGCGGGTCGTCGTCATCGACGAGCACAAGGGGCTCGGTGTCGGGGTACTTCGCGATCCAGGTCTCGAAGTGCAGCATCCCGTCTACCGGTTTCTCAGAGATCGAGATGTAGTGTTTCACCTTGGGCAGGCCTTTCTGGATAGCCCTGACGGCATCCACGAAGGGCTCACCCACGATGAACGCCTCGGCGTCGGCGTGGTCCACGATGTACGTCAGCTCCTCGGGGTGCAGGCGGAAGTTCAGCGGCGCGGCCACGGCCCCGATCTTGCCCACGGCGAAGTAGGCCTCCATGTACTGGTTGTTGTTGAAAGACAGGATGGCCACCTTGCTCCCTTTCTTGAGACCGAGGTCCATGAAAGCGTGCGCGAGCTGGTTGATTCGCGCGTTGAACTGCTTGTAGGTCAGGCGCGTGTCCCCGTAGACCATCGCCTCTCTGTCGGGGAACTTGCGGGCGTTGCGCGCCATGAGCTCACCGATGAGGAGTCTTCTGCCCAGGGCCTCCTCGATCGCCTTCTTGCTGGCCATGCTTATTCTCCTTTCCTGGCTTTCGGCTCTATTAGCGCTTGAGTGAGGTCGCGTGCCGATGATAGGGTGCCGTCTTGTCGTGACTCGGGTGCAGTCTCCGGCGCGAAGTCCAAGCCACCCGCAACAGCACACGGAAGGAAAGCTCCGCGGAAGATGAGGTGGAAAGGCATACCGGGTCGTCTACGATTTACCATACGGTACATGGAAAGTCAATGGTGGCAGCCCGATCAGCGGGGCGGATGCGGCTCGACACGCCTCCACCGCCCTACGCTTGACATCCGCGACGCTTGCCGGTAGGTTCTGAACCAGACGCCCGGCCGGGAAGGGGGTGCTTCTCAGCCGGACGCGGCGCGAGAACGGAGGTTCAGAATGTCACCGGTCAGGTACGTGGACTACACGCGGGCGGTCTTCGCCGCCCAGGGATTCCCGCCTTACGAGTGGCTGGTGAATGGGCCCCCGCCTTTCACTCCATTCGACAAGGCGCTGGAGGACTGCCGGGTCGCGCTTCTCAGCACCGGAGGGTTCTACGTCAGGGGGAAGCAGGACCCCTTCGATCCTGAGAAGAACGACATGGGGTTCCGCGAGATACCCGGGGACATTGACGTCAGTGATCTGGCGGTGAGTCACAACTACTATGACCACTCCGATGCCGATAGGGACGTAAACTGCGTCTTCCCCATCGAGCGGCTCCGGGAGCTGGAGGCGGAAGGGTACATCGGCGAGCTCGCCCCGGTGAACTACACGATCATGGGCCGCATCTTCCGCCGCACGGCCCTGGTGAATGAGACCGCGCATGAGATAGCGGAAGGCCTGAAGCGGCAGGAGGCGGACGTCTTCTTCCTCGTGCCCGCCTGACCGGTCTGCCATCAGTCCGTGGGACTGATCGCCAGGGTAGTGGAGGAGAGCGGGATACCGACGATCTCCGCAAGCTCGGCGCGGGACATCACCGGGCTGGTGAAACCGCCGAGGTCGGTCTTCGTGAACTTCCCCCTGGGCCACACGACCGGAAAGCCGTTCGACCGCGACCTCCAGACCAGGATCATCAAGGACGCCTTCGAGGCCCTGAGGTTCATCAGGGATCCGGGCGCGATCGTCGACCTTCCCTACCAGTGGCAGGAGGGCGACGATAGCTGGGAGCGGGCGATGAACAGGGAGGCGGAGGGAGGGTAGCATGTGCCCCCTCCCCCATGCGGGAGCGGACAGCGGCGCCTAGGACAGGCTGCCGAGCTTGAGGCGGATTGCCTCGTAGCGGCTGTTGATGTTGAGCTTGGAGTACAGTCGCGTGATGTGGTTCTTGACTGTCTTCTCCTCGACCACAAGGGCCTCCGCAATCTCCGCGTTGCTTCTGCCGTCCGCTATGAGGTCGAGGATTTCAGCCTCTCTCTGTGTCAGGGGCTCAAGAGGCTGCTGGCTCTCCCGGCACTGAATTCGTGGTGCGTCCTCGTGCATGCTCTGCAGGGCCAGCGCCACCGCAGGTGAAGGTGGGATTGCCTCGCCTGACGCCACCGCGTGGATGGCGCCCAGCAGCTCTTCCGGACGGAAACGGCTGTAGACCAGGTATCCCCTGGCGCCGGCGCGGATTGATCGTGCCAGCGTTGTGGGGTCCTCGGTGACAGTCAGGATGATGACCTTCGTTTCCGGCCTTGTGCGCACGATCTCAGCGGTTGCTCCGATGCCGTCAATGACGGGCATGCGGATGTCCATCAGGGCGACATCGGCCGACTGTCTCCTCATCCACTGGATGGCCTCCGCGCCGGTTGAGACCTCACCGACAACGGTGACCTGTTCCTCCGACTCCAGGAGGCTCCGGAGGCCCTGCCGGATGACGACGTTA
>CAZNMB010000067.1:0-8274 GCA_964574095.1 uncultured Dehalococcoidia bacterium | reverse complement strand
TATCGGTGAGTTTGCTCAAGGCAGTCGGCATTGTGACGATCCTGGCCGGCATTCTGCTTGTCGCCAGGTCGTGAGAGGAGGGACATGATTCGAGTCGGCGTCATAGGATACGGTTACTGGGGCCCCAACCTGGTGCGCAACTTCTACGCCAACAAGAACGCCAAGGACGTCCCGCTGTATCACTTGGTCTTCGCGAGCAAACACAGGAGAGGGAGTGACTTCTGGGACAAGATCATTCAGAAGTCCTCCACCGGCCAGTTGCGGATGATCTGACTTGCCAGTGCGGCATGGTGACGCGGCATGAAAGTACGAAAGCGGGAATACCGGCTTCTTGATGGTTCCAGGCGGGACCTAGTTGAGAGGGTAGGTGACGGCTCGATCATCACCCGGTTTGAGAAGACGCCAATTCCCGGTGGGCATTCAGATGTGGTGTGTCCCCACTTCCTGGAGTTGAAATGGGCTACCGGCTGCCCGTTCTCCTGCGCATGGTGCTATCTGAACGGCACACTGAGGTTCATGCCCTGGAAGTCGCAGCCTCACGTGAAGCCCTACGACAAGATTGAGCTTCACGTGAGGTCCTTTCTGGCAGGCGCCAACGGTCATCGCGAACTCCTCAATGCTGGCGAGCTGGCTGACTCGCTGATGCACGAGAGGAACGGGCATCCCTTCTCGACATTCATAGTATCGCTCCTTCAAGACCAGGAGCAACACAGGGTCCTCTTGCTGACGAAGTCGACCAACATCAGGAACCTGCTTGACATAAACGGGCAGAGGCAGGCGGTGGTCAGCTTCAGCCTGAATGCTGACAAGGTGGCGAAGACATTTGAGAAGGGCGCTCCACCCGTGGTGGAACGGCTGCGGGCCGCCAGTGAGCTGAGCCAAGCAGGCTACGAGGTCCGTGTTCGGATCGATCCCATGGTTCCGGTTCCCACGTGGCGGGATGAGTACGTCAGTCTGGTGGATGATATCTTCTCTCACTTCACACCCGCTCGCGTCACGCTCGGTTCGCTGAGAGGGCTGCAGAGCACCATCAACATGTCACCCGACAAGTCATGGGTTAGCTACCTCTCGGAGCGGTCGAACTGGGGAAAACGGGTTGACGCGGACACGCGATGCCTGATGTATGGGACGCTGATCCGACACATGCGGGAGCGGTTCGACTACTCCAGTGTCGGCCTCTGCAAGGAGACGGTTGAGGTGTGGGACCGCCTGGAGATGGATTACAAGAGCATTACGTGTAACTGCATCCTCTAGTACCCCACCGAATTCTCCTTGACTATCCGCAGCCGCACTCCTAGACTAAGGGCCAGCGCCATTGAAGGAGGCTCACAGATATGGAATGGGGAATGGCCAACCGCCTGGCGAGACTGATCCAGTATGACGGCCGCTGCCTTTTTCTGCCGGTAGACCACGGCTATTTCCAGGGACCGACCCGGAAGCTCGAGAACCCGGGCGAGACGCTGGAGCCGATTGTGGATTTCGCGGACGCCATATTCATCACCAGAGGCGCGCTTCGTTCCTGCGTAGATCCAGAGGACGCCAAACCGATAATCCTCAGGGTGTCGGGAGGCACCAGCGTTATTGGGGAGGACCTGGCGAACGAAGGGCTCACGACCTCAATGGAAGAAGCGATCCGCCTGAATGTGTCTGCGGTGGGGATATCGATATTCGTCGGCACGAAGTATGAGAAGGAGTCGCTGCTGAACCTGGCCAGGTTGGTCGATGAGGGCGAGAAGTACGGCATACCGGTGATGGCTGTCACGGCCGTGGGCAAGGAGCTTGAGAAGCGTGATGCCCGCTATCTCGCTCTCGCCAGCCGCATTGCGGCCGAGCTCGGCGCCCGTGTGGTGAAGACCTACTGGTGCGAGAACTTCGAGAAGGTTACCGGCGGCTGCCCGGTTCCCGTCGTGATGGCGGGCGGCCCCAAAGTCGATACTCAGCGCCAGGTGTTCGACTTCGTCCACGACGGATTGCAGAAGGGCGCTATCGGTGTGAACCTGGGCAGGAATATCTGGCAGGACGACGACCCGGTAGCCATGATCAGGGCGCTGCACGCGGTCATTCACGAGGACGCCACTCCCGAGGAAGCCGAGGCGCTCTACAAAGAACGCGCCGGCGGCGGCAAGAAGAAAGCCGCGAAGCGCAAGAGCGCGAAGAAGAAGTAGCGTCGTTCGCGGGTGAGCTCCGGAGTCCTCTGGTGCCCGCGACCGGTCTTTGAAGTCGGAGATATGTGATGTCCCCTGAGTCTCTCGCGTTCCCCGAAGGCTTTCTCTGGGGCGTTGCCACGTCCGCCTACCAGATCGAAGGCGCCTGGAACGAGGACGGCAAGGGCGAGTCGGTCTGGGACCGCTTCTCTCATGCTCCCGGACGCATAATGGACGGCAGCACGGGCGATGTCGCCTGTGACCACTATCACCGCTGGGCCGCCGATATCGCCCTGATGAAGGAGCTCGGGCTGAAGGCCTACCGCTTCTCCATCTCGTGGCCGCGTGTCCTGCCCGCCGGGCGCGGGAAGGTGAAGCAGGCCGGGCTCGATTTCTACAGCCGCCTGGTTGACGGGCTCCTGGAGGCCGGTATCGAGCCGTTCCCCACCCTGTTCCACTGGGACCTGCCCCAGGACCTTCAGGATGAGGGTGGTTGGGAGTCGAGGGCGACCGCGGAGGCGTTCGTGGAGTACGCTGACGTCGTCAGCCGCCGCCTGGGGGACAGGGTGAAGCACTGGATCACGCACAACGAGCCCTGGACCGTGATGGTCATGGGCTACCAGATGGGCATGCACGCTCCCGGCCTGAAGGACGTCGCCGCCTCGCTCAGGGTCAGCCATCACTTGCTGCTCTCTCACGGCTGGGCGGTGCCGGCGTTGCGTCGCAACAGCCCGGGAGCAGAGGTCGGCATCACGCTTGTGCTCTTCCCGCTGGTGCCCGGACCGGAGAACGGGACCGTGACGCCGACATTCCGCAGGTTTGACGGCCGCTATAACCGCTGGTTCCTCGATCCGCTCTACGGCCGCCGCTATCCTGCCGACGTTGTAGCCGACTACGTCGAAGCCGGCTGCTTGCCGCCCGACGGCCCGGCGTTCGTCGAACCGGGCGACCTCGAAGCTATCTCTGTGCCGACGGACTTCCTGGGCGTCAACTACTACACCCCGGTGATACTGCGGAGCGATGTCCCGCCCGGAAGCGACACAGAGCCGATGGCCCTGCTCTACCACGGGCCCAGCCGCGAGTACACGGAGATAGGCATGATGATTCATCCTGACGGGCTCCGCTACCTGCTGGATCGCCTGCATTTCGAGTACCTGCCCGGCAAGATGTACGTCACGGAGAACGGGGCCGCCTACTCGGACGGGCCCGACGGCAAGGGGCGTGTGCGGGACCAGCGGCGGCTGACGTTTCTGCGGGACCACATGGCCGCCGCCCACCGGGCTATCGAATGCGGGGCGCCGCTGGCGGGCTACTTCGTGTGGTCGCTGGTGGACAACTTCGAGTGGAATTTCGGCTACGCGCAGCGCTTCGGCATCGTCTGGGTTGACTACGAGACCCAGCAGCGCATCCCCAAGGACAGCGCGCGCTGGTACAGGCAGGTCATCTCGGAGAACGGGTTCAGCCTGCCGGATTGAGGGCTGTGCTCCGGGGGCAGCGCCGGGGAGGGGTGGCTCCCACCCGCCTCACAGGATTTCGCGGATGGCCCGAATCGACTCCGGGTCGCCCATGTTGAGGGCCTGGACGCCCTTGCTTATCCGCTTGATCAGCTTGGACAGCACGATGCCGGGGCCGATCTCGATGAACGTGGTGACGCCGGCGTCCACCATGTACTCGACCGACGGCTGCCACTGGACGCAGTTGCAGATCTGAAGCAGCAGCTCCTCCCTGACCTCTGCGCTGGTCGTCATCGGCCGCGCGGTGCAGTTGGCGACGATGGGGACTTCTGGCGTGCGGAACTCCAGTTGGGAGACCGCCCGGGCCATGCCCTCGGCCGCCGGCCGCATCAGCTCCGAGTGAAAGGCGCCGCTGACCTCGAGCGGGACCACTCCCACGGCCCCCCGCGACTGTGCCAGGTCCATGGTGCGCGCTACCATATCCTTCGTGCCGCTGACGACGATCTGCCCCGTGCAGTTCAGATTGGCGATCTGGGCGCCGGTCTCCCGGCATACGTCCTCCACCGACTCGTCGTCGAGGCCGATGATCGCCGCCATGGTCCCCGGTCTGGCCACGCCCGCCTCCTGCATCAGCCGTCCGCGCTCCCTCACCAGCCGGACGGCATCTGCGAAGTCGAGGACGTTTGCCGCCACGAGCGCGGTGTACTCGCCGAGGCTGTGTCCCGCCACGTAGACCGGACTGATCGCGCCGTTGATCCCGGCCGCCCTGAGACAGGCTATGCTCACCGTCAGTATTGCGGGCTGGGAGTTGATCGTCTCGCGGAGCTGGTCCGCGGGACCCTCGAAACAGAGCCGCGAGATCGCGAACCGGAGGGCGTCATCCGCCTCTTCGAAGACCTCCCGGGCCTCGCGCGAGCTGCGGCAGATCTCGTGCCCCATGCCCACGACCTGCGAGCCCTGGCCGGGGAAGAGGTAGGCTACTCTCGCAAGAGCATTCGTATCCAGGTTAGCCATCAGATTCCACCACGCTCAATCGTGAGCGAGTTTGTCGTCGATGACCCACTGCACTTCGTGGCTGTTTCTCAAGACGGAGATGATGTGATTGCGGTGGCGCAACTGTTCCACCCGGAAGATGTCGCCCCGGTAGTCCAGCACAACCTGGCTTTCGTCCGGCAGCGAAGTCACCCGGCACTTCTTCAACCCGCCGATCCCGATGCCGACTGCCTTCAGGACGGCCTCTTTCGCGGTCCAGTACCTGAAGAAAGTATCCCACGCCCTGCCCCCTCCCATCTCCCATTCCCTGTCGCCGGCAACGAGCTCGAAGATGGCCTCGGCCCTGGGCCCGATCTCTTCCACGTCGATGCCGGTCCTCTCGCTGCAGACGACCGCCGCGACGCACTTCGGTTTGTGTGACAGAGACCAGTGAGTGCCCGCGGACGGAAGAGGAACATCGTCCTCGTCCTTGGCGAGCTCTCCGAGGACAACCCCGCTCATCTCGGCACTCCGGCTCAGCGCCTCCCGCGCCATCCGGCTGAGCCGGGTCACCTTCTCCTCGCCGGAGAGGCCGGGTTCGGCTTCGGGCAGCGTCAGGACCACCGGGAACAAGGTCATGTGGCGGGTCAGGGCCTCATCGCCCTGTCGATAATATCCTTGTCGAAGTAGTTGGTGGACATGCCGCAGTCAACGATGATGCCCTGGGCGTTGATGCCGCTCGACCGCTCGCTTAGAAGGAAAGCCACCGCGTTGGCGACTTCCCTGGTCTCGATGGCCCTCTTGCGGAGCGTGACTTTCTCGGCGAACAGGTAGTAGTCGAGATAGCCGGGAATCCCGGCGGATGCCGAGGTCTTCAGCAGTCCGGCGTTGACCGAGTTGAACCTCACCTCGGAGAAGGCGCTGAAGGACTTGGCCAGGAAGCACAGGCTCGAATCGAGCGCTGCCTTGACCGGAGCCATCCATCCGTAGGGCTCGGCCGCTATCTTCGTGGCCGATATTGAGATGGTCACGACCGAGGCCTTGTTGTCGAGGATGCCCTTGAAGGCGTTGGCGATGCTGATCAGTGAGAAGCAGGAGATATCGACTGACTGCAGGAAGTCCTTCTTCCTCGTCTCGTGGAACGGCTTGAACCCTCCCTCGTAGTTGGCAAAGGCTATGGAATGCACAATGCCGTCCAGCTTCGGATGCTTCTTTGACACCTCCGCGGCAAGCTGCGCGATCTCCTCGTCCCGCTCGACGTCGCACGTGTAGATGTCGGCGTCCGGGAACAGCCTGGCGACGCTCTCCTTGTGCGCCGGGGACTGCACCACGTAGACGACCAGGGCCCCGCCCTCGGTGAGGACCTTGCTCACGAAGTAGGCCACGCTCTTCTTGTTGGCAACCCCGAAGACGAGGAAGGTCTTGCCTCCCATGTTCAAGAAGTCCATTTTCTTACCTCTGCATTCCGATCTTGGAAGCCCGGTCCGCCCGGTCTACCGGGCCAGGCTCACGGCGAATTCCACGGTCACGACTGTCTTCCCATCCGAAGATGCCTTCCCCTTCATGAAGAAAGCGTTGCTCACCTTCTCCACGAGCTCGGCTTCCAGCTCCAGCAGGGCTCCCGGCTTGACCATGTTCTTGAACTTGGCGTTGCTGATCCGGGTCAGCACAGGCGTACCGCCGCCGCTGTGACTGAGGACCCGCGAGAGCAGTATGGCCCCCGTCTGGAAGATCGATTCGCAGATCAGCACACCGGGCATGATGGGATTACCCGGGTAGTGACCCTTGAAGAATGGTTCGTCGGCGCTTATTCGCTTGGTTGTCTTGATCCTGTCCTCCGTCATTTCCACGATCTCATCGACGAACAGAAAGGGTGGGCGGTGGGGTATCGCCTTCAGCACCTCTTCCATCTCACAGTCCCCCTGTCACCTCAAGGGTGGAACCCGTGACGTAGGAGGCCTCCCGCGAGGCCAGGAAGAGAACACAGGCGGCGACCTCCTCCGGCTTGCCGAACCTTCTCAGGGGGACCTGGGCAACGTAGGACTTGCGCAGCTCCTCGGGGAGGTCCTGGATCAGGTCGGTCTCGATGAAGCCCGGGGAGACGCAGTTCACAGTGATGCCCCGGCGGGCTGTTTCCTTGGACAGCGACTTGGTCAGCGCGACGACGCCCGCCTTGGCCGCGGCGTAGTTCGACTGACCTTCGAAGCCGAACTTGCCCGAAGGGGATGTGATGTTGATGATGCGCCCGTAGCGCTTCCGCATCAGGCTCATGACGGCGAACTTGCACATGTAGAATACGCCGCTCAGGTTGACGTTTATCACGTCATGCCAATCCGTTTCCCGCATCATGGCGAGGACGGCGTCCTTGCGGATGCCCGCGTTGTTGACCAGTATCTCGAAGCCCTCGTACTGCTTGTCAATGTACGAGAAGAACTTCTCGACCTGCGCGTAGACGGAGGCATCGCACTTCCGGATATCGACTCTATCGGCGAATTCGCTGTAGTCCCGCTTGAGCTGCTCCGCGGCGTCGTCGTTTGAGGTGTAGGTGGCAACCACCCTGGCTCCCGATTTGAGAAAGCTCTCCGTGATGCTCCTGCCGATTCCCCTGGTACCGCCGGTGACGATGGCCGTCTGGCCTGCAAAATCGTGCATCCACAACCTCCCGAAAAGCTGAGTCACGACCGGAGGAACTTGTCAACGTCATTCGAGACGATCACGCCGTAGTTCGCAGCGCCCAGCCATCCCGACATGATGATCCCCACCGATCCGGTGTGGAACAGGCCGGGGACCTCCTTGCTGAGGCCCATGCTGACCCTCAACCCCTCGAACTTCGTGCCGAAAGAGGCGCCGTTCTCGTGAAGCGTGTATCTCTTGAACGTCCTGGGTGTGGCAGCCTCCGTGTAGTCTATGATCTTCCGCGCCCCCGGGACGTACTTCTCGAGGGCATCGAGCGTCGATTCGACAAGGTCTTGCTTGGAAGCACGGTACTCATCGTCGGACAGGCCGGCCCAGTCCGCGTAGTTCGCATTCGTGGAAGCGACGATGGAATACATGCCGGAACCCGGCCGCGTTTCGGGGTAGTAGATGGAGAAGGTCCGGCTCGTAATGTTCCTGCTGCGCAGCATCTCGGAGTCGAACTTCTCGGCGGTTGAGGTGAAGAGCAGGTCCCCGATGCGGTCGATCTTCTCGCCTTTCCTTATGCCCATGTATACCTGGCAGCTGCTGTTGTTGAGGCGCACCTTGTTGGCCTCCGCGGCGAAACCCGGCGAGAAGTGCTCGTCCCCGACGAGTTTGTGAACCGTCAGGAGCAAATTCCCGTTGGATACTGCGGCCCTGCATTTGATTGGCTGCCCGTTGGCGATGACCCCCGATACCTTCCCCCCGTCCACCGTTATCTTCTCCACCACGCACCTGGTCCGGATATCGACGCCGTTCTTTGTGAGTTCATCCCGCATCTTCCCGATGAACTGGTCGGTGCCGCCCCGGACGGTGTATACTCCCTTGCTCATGAAGTTGGAGAACACGATTCCGTAGCTTATCGCGGGGTCATCCAGCGTGGACCCGTTCGCGTATGTGATGGGCTCCATCAGCAGGCGGACGACATCGTCGCGGCCGGGGAAATACTTCTCTAAGAGCTCCCTCGTGGTCATGGTCTGATCGTCGTAGTAGTTCATGTCCCGCGCTTCGTTGAAGAAGCCCTCGAT
>CAZNMB010000066.1:0-8279 GCA_964574095.1 uncultured Dehalococcoidia bacterium | reverse complement strand
CCTGCTTGCCGCCCTCTGTCTGCGACGGACTTCGCAGACCGCAACCGGCGCCGCCGAGCTTCACTTCTTCCTTGCGCCGAGGTAGACCATGACCGTGCCCACCACCAGCCCGACCCCTCCTCCGACCAGAAGCCCGACACCCGTTCCAAACAGCCAGGGGAGCTTGGCGGCCAGCGCCACGTCCAGGTCGAGGTCAGCGGAGCCGTCGCTGTTCATCAGCACCAGAGACCACGTGCCCGTTTCCAGCGTCCAGTCCAGAACCTGCGTCCCCGTGCCATACGTGGACGCGGTCCAGAATCCCTGGGATGTCGGCGCCGAAGGCACTGATCCGCCCGCGTGTCTCCTGTAGCTTATCTCAAAGGGGTCTATCCTCAGTTCGTCAACTTCGTCGTACTCCACGTCATTCAGGTAGGAATCCAGGTCCGCCTTGTCGGCGACCCCGATGAAGATTTGCTTCGACGGGTCGTCGCTCGAGCCTTCGACCTTGAAGGTGATCAGATTGCTCCAGTCCCATATCCACGCCCCCGACAGGTCGATCTCCGCCGGCCCGGTGATCACGGCGTACGAGTCCCTCTCGACCTCCACCGTCTTCGTGCCGAAGAACCCCTCGTCATCGGTGAGGACAGTGTGCGCCCAAACGATGGCCCCGCCGAAGAAGACAAGGAGGATCGACCCGACCAGCACTATGATTCCAAACACGAGGAGTACGATCCGGCCTGCGCTCATGGAAACACCTCCCTGCTCCCGCCACATCATGGTAGCGGATCGAGCATGCAGAAATCATAACACAGGCGAGAGAAAGATTGAGAAGTTGTGACATCTGGGCTCCACTCAACGACTTCCCCCGCAATCCGCGTGAGCGGGCAGTGTCGCCGACCGGGCCTGCTCCTTTCAGGAGACCTCCGGAAGAATGGCATGCGGGAAGGAGACGACCCGCAGCGGGTCCAGGAGAAGGACCCGCTGCGCATCGGCCATCGTCCTCCAATCGAGCGCCCCGCCGGAGATGGACGGAGGAACCCAGGCAACAGAGAGGTGCAGGTGCGCCGGGGCGCTCGTCTTCACGGCGAGCGGCTCCGCAAGAGTCGCAAACACCTCCCCCTCTCTCAGACCACCACCCACCCGAACGCCGCCGCCCGGGGCGGTGTGGCCGTAGACCGTGTGCAGCCGCCGTCCTTCGCCGTCGTGGATCGCGTGTCTCACGAAGATCGAGCTTCCCAGGAAATCATCCCGAATCGCGGCAATCTCACCGTCGTACATCGCCGGGACCCGAATCGTCCCGTCGAGTCCGTGAGTCCCGCCGCGGGCGTCCCTGTAGCAGCGCACATCGAGTCCCTCATGAGGCCGGTCGCGGTCTCCGCCCTTGCCCCACCATGTCCCCAGAGCCCCGAACAGCATACCCGGACAGAAGACCCACTCCCGAAACCCGGCCGCGTCCAGCCCGTTGCAGGTGACAAGGTGGCCGCTGAATCCCGAATCCGGCAGGTCGAACGTCAGCTTCTCTCCCCGGAAGACATCGTCAGTCATCGCCGGAGCCCGCCCCGCGCGAGTGACGCGGGCCCACGCGCAAGGTGCACTTGATCACCGGACAGTCAGGCGGGCAGACTCCGTCATCGCCCTGCTCACAAGGCTCGCAATGAATGGTCAGCAAGCCGCCCGAAAGCTTACGCTTGATGTCATCTTCAAGATGATCGCAGAGCCTGTGCGCATCCTCGAGCGTGGCCGACTTGGGCAACACCAGGTGCAGGTCAATGTAGCGCTGGCTGCCGGCCTTGCGAGTGCGCAGCTTGTGGAAGCCCACGACATCGCCCAGGTGCTCCGTGATGCTGGCCCTGATGATCTCCTCTTCGCTCGAGGGCAAACGCGTGTCGAGCAGTCCGCCCACAGCCTTCCGGGTGATGTGCCACGCCGCCCTCACGATGAGCATCGCGACGCCGATAGCGACAATCGGATCGAGTATGGTCAGTCCGGTCACTCGCACAGCGACCAGACCGGCCACCACACCCAGAGAGGTGTAGACATCGGTGGTCAGGTGCCAGGCGTCCGCTTCGAGGGCCACCGAATCGCTGGCGCGGGCGACCTTGTGCAGATGGCGGGAAACGAAGAAGTTGACAACCGCCGACACAGCCATCACCGCGATCCCGAGGTCTATCGATTCCAGGCCCGTGCTCTCGAGGATCTTGTTGATGGCCTCGTAGGTAATCAGGCCGGCAGCCACGAATATCAGCAGTGCCTCTACCGCACCGCTGATGTTCTCTATCTTGCCGTGGCCGAACTCATGGTCTTCATCGGCCGGCCTTGCAGCCGCGCGGATGCTGAAGAAAGCGATCAGGGCCGCCAGAAGGTCTACGCCGCTATGCACACCCTCGGACAGCACACTCACGCTGCCCATCGCGAGGCCGACGCCGATCTTCAGGCCCACGAGCGCGCTGTTCGAGAGAATCGAGAGGCCAGCGGCGCTGGTCTTTGTGGAAAACACCGCGTCTAAACACCCTGCCCCTTCACCCTAGGACGCAAGGTCGGTAGCCCGGTTGCGGCGGCCAGCCGCCTCGAGCCGCGTCCTTACCGTTCTCGGGAAACGCAGAAGGACGCTCTACTCGACGCACGTTCGAGACCGCCACGGTTCCGGACTCCCATGATAGATGCACGCGGGCTCACCGTCAACCGCCCTCGCGAACCCTGTCCGCGGGCCCACCAGCCACCTGCCTCTCGAAGACCACGGGCCCGGCGCAATTCTGGACGACATACCTATGCGAGTAGTACGATTTGCCCCCAACTTGGTAGCGCTATATGCCCATTTACCTTCGTTCCTCATGGTGCTAGCTTCTGCCTGTGAGACAATCGTGGCTTGCGAGAACCTCACCTGCTTCGGTCGAAGGCGGTGGACTCGCCGTGGGCGTCTACTCAATGCGTGACGTGAAGTCGCAGAAGGCCACCAACAGACGGGCTCGCCGGCCTCGGGGAACATGCCCGGCCGCCTGCCCTTCCAAGTCTCTACTTCCAATGCGAGGATAGCGAGGATGTCTGCCAAGCGAAGAGTGCCGCTGAACAGATCGTACGTTGAAGCCGGCAGCGCCGGCGCCGGAAAGCGCAAGAGGGCGGGAACAGCGACTCAAAACGACGCCGCCGCGACGCCACCCGGCAGCTCCGCCACCGGCCCGGTTGAGGAACGCGGCACGGTCCTGAACCCTGCCTCGGAGATGGACCCGACTTCGGGCTCATGCCCGGGTGTGTTCACGCTTGTCAGCCCCATCATGTGCATGGTCCAGCGTACCCTGGGAGCTTCGGCCTCATCGATTCTGACTGTGGACGAGAAGACACACGAGCTCACCTTCCGGTTTGCCAACGGTCCGATGGGAGGGAGTCTCAAGCGGATGAAGCTGGGGACGGACTCGGGCATAGCCGGGTGGGTCGCCCGCCACGGCGAGCCCCTGATCGTCAACGACGTGTCCAAGGACCCGCGCTTCTGCGGGGACATCGACCAGACGACGGGTTTCGTCACCCGTTCCATCATGTGCGTGCCGCTGGCGACGCGAGGCAAGGTCGTGGGCGTCATCGAAGTGCTCAACAAGCTCGATGAGGATGGGTTCACCGCCGACGACCTCGACACCCTCATGGCGGTCGCAACGACCGCCGCCATGGTGATAGAGGGCAAGAGGGCCGAGGAAGAGCTGCGCAGGTCGGAGGGGAAGCTGAGAGAGTACCTGGAGTGCATTCCCGATGCCATCTACATCACCGATCCCAAGGGCGCGTTCACATACGGGAACAGGGCCGCGGAAAGCATGACGGGCTACTCAAGGGGGGAACTCATCGGCAAGAACTTCCTGGAAGCCGGGCTTCTGCCTGAGACATACGTGCCCCAGGCAGCCCGGATACGGGATTTGAACGCGGAAGGAACGCCGACCGGCCCCCGGGAAATCCAGTTGATGCGGAAAGATGGCAGCATCGTCTTCGCCGAGATATCGACTTACCCGATCGTGGACGGAGAGAACATCGAGGTGATAGGAACAGCGCGCGACGTCACGGGGCGGAAGAAGGCAGATGAGGCGCTGCGCGAGAGCGAGCAACGATATCGCCTGCTCGCCGAGAACGTGAGTGACGTGATCTGGACGCTGGACCTGAACTTGCGGTCTACTTACATCAGTCCTTCAGTGGTACGTCTCCGGGGCTACACGGCAGAGGAGGCCGTGGCGGGGGGCATCGAACGCATCCTGACGCCCGCCTCGATTGAAGTCGCCGCACAAGCTCTGGCGGAGGAGTGGGCCCAGGAGGAAACGGGCCGAGCGGACCCGCACAGGTCGCGGCGACTGGAACTCGAGATGTACCACAAAGACGGTTCTACCATCTGGACCGAGGTCACGCTGGGCTTCCTACGCAACAATGAAGGCCGGCCGGTCGGTATTCTCGGAGTCACGCGCGACATCACCGATTCACGCGCGGCCGAGGGAATGCTCAGGGAGAGCGAGGAGAGGTTCCGCAACGTGCTCGAAAACTCCCTTGACATGGTATACCGATTGGCCCTGAGAACGGGTCGATACGACTACGTGAGTCCCGCATCAGAGAGGGTGCTCGGCTACACGCCCGAGGAGTTCAAGGCCCTTGGGCTGGACAGCGCATCCCTCCTGATCCATCCCGATGACGTGCAGGCTCTGGCCGACGACGTGATGCAACTGATAACCGCGCCGAAAGAGGCAAGCACGGCCTCGGCGGTCGAGTACCGGATCAGGCACAAGGACCTCGAGTATCGCTGGATGTGCGACAGCCGGTCCGTGGTTTACGACGCCAATGGCGCACCGGTGGCAATCGTCGGCAGTCTGCGGGATATCACCGAGCAGAAGGCAGCGGACTTGGAGCTGCGGGAGAGCGAGCAGCGATTCCGCAGCGTGCTGGAGAACTCATTCGACATGGTATACAGGCTTGACCTCGCCAGCGGCAAGTACGAGTACGTGAGTCCGGCGTGCCGGCAACTCCTTGGATACGATCCCGGGGAGTTCAAAGCCCTCGGCTCCGAGCACGCGGCCTCCCTGATCCACCCTGATGACGTCGACCGGCTCTCGGAAGGGGTCGTCCGACAGATGACGCCGGCAGGCCCGGAGGACAGAGCCACAACCATCGAGTACCGCATCAGGCACAAAGACAACGGGTACCGATGGGTGGCCGACAACGTCTCGGTGATACGTGACGAAGCGGGCCATCCCGAGGCGGTCGTCGGCAACCTGAGGGACATAACCCATCGGAAGGTGGTCGAGGAAGAACTGCGAATCAAGGAGAATGCCCTCGAGCACTCGCTGAACGCGATCGCGATGTCGGACATGAACGGAATGATCACGTATGTCAACCAGGCCTGCGTGGAAATGAACGGGTGCGCCGACAAACACGAGCTCATCGGGAAGCCCTATTGGAAACTGCTGAACGCTGAGGACATCGTGGTCGCCAAGGACGTGGCGAGCGCGATGAGCGATGACCAATCGTGGGAGGGCGAGATAGTAGCGAAGGACAAGACGGGGGCAGAGAAGCACGTTCACGTGCTCTCCAATGTCGTCAGGGATGCTCAGGGCAATCCGATCCAGACCATCTCGTCCCTGCTCGACATCACTGAACAGAAGAGGGCCGAGCAGGCGCTGAGGGAAAGCGAGGAGCGCCACCGGCTTATCGCAGAAAGGGTTACGGACGTCATCTGGAGCATGGACATGGACCTCCGGTTTACCTACGTCAGTCCGTCGATAGTGCTTCAAAGGGGCTACAGCGTCGAAGAGGCGATGGCCCAGAAGACGGAGGACATGATGCCCCCGGCCTCGCTCAAGACAGCCGCCAAGTACTTCTCAGGAGCGCTGTCGAGCGAGGCGAATGGACTCAAGGGCTCATCCAAGTCACTGGCCGTCGAGTTGGAGATGTACTGCAAGGACGGCTCAACGATCTGGGTGGAGACGACGTCGAGCTTCCTGCATGACACGGACGGCAGGCCGGTCGGCATCGTCGGCATCTCGCGAGATATCAGCGAGCGCAAGGCAGCGGAGGCCGCGCTGAGGGAATCTGAGGACAAGTTCAGACGCCTGGTCGAAGACATGAACGACGGCTATTGCGTGCTCCAGGGAAGTAAGATCGTGTTCGCCAACAGCAGAAGCGCGGAGATGTTAGGGTTCACGCTCGACGAGGTAGTCGGCAGGACCGTCAAGGACCTGGTGCCGCCGGAGGCAGTCGCCGAGCTCTCCAGGTTCCGGGCCCGAAGGGATGCGGGAGATGCCGTACCCAGGCAGTACGAGATAGCCCTGGCGACCAAGGACGGGGCGCCGCGTATTATGGAGCTGGGGACGCGCCGAATCGAGTACGCAGGGCACCCGGCACTGTCCGTCGTTGTCAGGGACGTTTCCGAACGCAAGCGCGCGGAAGAAGAGATTCGCAGGCTCAACGAGGAGCTGGAGCAGCGGGTCATCGAACGTACCACACAGCTTCAGGCCGTCAACAGAGAGCTGGAGGCGTTCGCCTACTCGGTCTCGCATGACCTGCGTGCCCCCCTGCGCAGCATCGACGGCTTCAGCCAGATACTGTTCGAGGACTTCGCCGACAAGCTTGATGATGAGGGCAAGGACCACCTTCAGCGCGTGCGCGCGGCCAGCCAGCGGATGGGCGAGCTCATAGACGACCTCTTGAGCCTGTCGAGGGTCACGCGCGGAGAGATGAGCCGCGAGGAGGTTGACCTAAGCGCACTGGTGCAGACCATCTGCGACGAGCTGCAGTGCGGCCAGCCCGACCGCCGCGCCGAGTTCACTATCGCTCCCGGACTGGTCGCCAGAGGAGATGCGCGCCTGCTGCGGGCAGCGCTGGAGAACCTCGTTGGCAACGCCTGGAAGTTCAGCAGCAAGCGGGAACTGACCACGATAGAGTTCGGTAAGGTCGAAAGCAACGGCCAGTCCGCCTGTTTCATTCGCGACAACGGCGTCGGGTTCGACATGAAGTACGCGGGCAAGTTGTTCGGCGCGTTCCAGCGACTGCATTCGCCCAGCGACTTCGAAGGCACGGGGATCGGCCTGGCCACGGTACAACGCATCATTCACCGCCACGGCGGCGAAATCTGGGCGGAGAGTGCGGTGGATGTGGGTACGACTTTCTACTTCACGCTGTAGTGCAAAGGGGGTCTCACATGAACGACAAGGTGATACTGCTGGTCGAGGATAACCCCGACGATGAGGCGCTCACCCTCCATGCGCTGAGGAAGAACAACATCCTCAATCAAGTGATCGTGGCGCACGACGGAGTCGAGGCACTGGACTACCTGTTCGCCGAGGGCAGCCACGCCACCCGTGACCAAAGCGTCACGCCGGAGGTCATCCTGCTGGACCTGAAGCTGCCGAAGGTGGACGGCCTTGAGGTGCTCCGGCAGGTTCGCGCCGACGCACGCACCAGACTACTCCCGATAGTTGTCCTCACGTCGTCCAAGGAAGAGCGGGACATGATCGAGAGCTACACTCTCGGGTGCAACAGCTACATTCGGAAGCCGGTGGACTTCGTCCAGTTCGGCGCGGCGGTGCAGCAACTGGGCCTGTACTGGCTCGTCTTGAACGTAGCGCCGCCTAAGATGAAGATAGCCGTGCCGTAGGGATCGCCGTTATGAGCACTCCGCTTCGCGTGCTTATTGTCGAGGACTCCGAGGACGACGCCATACTCGTGCTGCGCGAGCTCAAGCGCGCCGGCTACGAGGTGGAGTCCGAGCGCGCCGACACGCCGGAGTCAATGCAGGCTGCCCTCGACCGCCGGCAGTGGGACATCGTCCTCTCCGACTACTCGATGCCGCGGTTCAGCATGCCCGCCGCGCTCGCGATGGTCAAGGAGAAGGGACTGGACCTTCCGTTCATAATCGTCTCAGGCGCCATTGGCGAGGAGGCGGCGGTCTCAGCCATGAGAGACGGCGCCCACGACTACGTCATGAAGAACGACCTCGCCCGGCTGGCGCCGGCGGTCGCGAGGGAACTGCGCGAGGCCGAAGTGCGAAGCGAGCGCAGGCGCGTGCAGCAGGCATTGCAGGACTCTGAGGAGCTGTACTCCGCGCTGGTCAGCAATATCAGCGACGCGGTCTTCCTGTTGAGAGGCGACACCGTCGCCTGGTGCAACGAAAGGGTGCAGGAGGTCTACGGCTACTCCAGCGACGAACTGCTGGGACAGAAGGCAAGCCTCCTGTACCCCAGTGATGTCGATCCGGTGGAGTTTGCCAGGAAGATCGCCCCCGCCCTGACTGCTGTCGGGGAACACGGGGTCTTTCGCGGCACGAGCAGGTTCCAGAAACA
>CAZNMB010000065.1:0-8407 GCA_964574095.1 uncultured Dehalococcoidia bacterium | reverse complement strand
GCCAGATCCAACATGTTGGCCAACTCCCTGGCTAGGTGGCGGCGTGCCTAAGAAGATACGCGGATCAGCGACCCGAACAACCGGCGCCTGAGGCGCGAACCTAGCCTCCCCTTAATTCCTAGTGCTCCTGCGGCAGCTTGCTCAGCTCAGCCAACGTGAATACCGGGCCGTCTGCGCACACGTATTTGCTGCCTATGTTGCAGCGCCCACACATACCCAGCCCACATTTCATCCTCATCTCCAGAGAAAGGAGGGTCTTTTCGGGTGGGAAACCGAGTTCCTTGAGAACGGGCAGGGTGAACCGTATCATGACCGGCGGGCCGCAGACGATTGCGTAGGCGTTGTCAGCACTGGGAGCGATGTCCTTGGTTACGCTCGGAATGAGGCCTACCCTGCCGCTCCAGTCTCCGTTCGCCTTGTCGACGGTCATGCACACGTGCACGTCGTCCCGCCTGTCCCACTCAAGGAGCTCATCTCTGTACAGCACCAGCCCGGGATTCCTTGCGCCGTAGACAACCGTGATATCGCCGAATCTGCTCCGATTGGCCTCTGCAAGCATGTAATTCGTGAGAGCCCGCAGGGTGGAGAAACCGAAGCCCCCACCGATAATGACGAGGTTCCTGCCCTCAAGCTGCTGTAGGGGATAGCCGTTGCCCAGCGGGCCCCTCACGCCAACGATCTCGCCTGGCTCCATGTTGTGCAGCGCAGTGGTGAGGAGCCCGGCCTTGTTCACGGTGAACTCGAGGCAGCCCTCCCGGGTGGGCGACGATGCCATGCCGAAGGGAGCCTCTCCCTTTCCCAGAATAGACAGCTCGGCGAACTGCCCCGGGACATAGTTGAACTCTTTCTCATGGCTCGCGTCGGCGAAGGAAAGGGTGAAGGTCTTGATGCTCTTGTCCTCCGTCTCCACCACAATCCGCTCGAGTTTCGTAGGTAGTGGCTCATATGGGTTCTTCATTTGGAGACCTTTTCCACCAAGATGTCGTTCAGGACGTCGCGAATATCCAGGTTCACCGGACACTCTACGACGCAGCGCCCGCATCCCACACAGCCGGGCTGGGCGTAGTTCTGCGGGAAGTAGCAGAATTTGTGCATTATCCTCTGCCTGAGTCTTTCCTTGCTCGTCGGCCTCGGATTGAACCCAGATGCTTGCAGGGTGAACTGGGGGAACTGACAGGAATCCCAGAGACGCATTCTGGCCCCGTGCGAATCTGTGACTTCGTCGACTATATCGAAGCAGTGGCAGGTAGGGCAGAGATAGGTGCACACGCCGCATCCAAGGCATTTCTCAGTCAGTGGCCCCCACACCGGGTCGTCGAACATGTTCTCCAGCTTTGCCCTCAGCCCGTCCAGCGCCATCTTCGGTGCCAAGTACTTCTCGGCCGAACAGGCAACGCTCTCCATCGAGGCCAGTTGTTGTTCACCCGCGTCCTCGAGTCCTGAGCCTTCCAGAAGTCGCGCCCCCCTCACGCTGACCACCTTGACCACATAGGCATCACCGATATCCGCCAGCAACAGGTCCGCCCCCTCTTCCGAGAAGGGCCCGCCGTCAACCGACGTGCAGAAACAGGTTGTCCTTGGTTTGACGCAGCCCACGGCTACAACTAGCGTATTCGCCCTGCGGGTGAGATAGTAGACGTCCTTGTATCTGTCCCCATCGAAGACCTTGTCCAGGAGAACGAAGCTCCTGGCATCACAGGGGCGGACCCCAAGGAGCAGCCGGGGGCGCACGTCGTCAAGATGCGTCTCCATGCTCATGGGGCTGTCCGTCGAGCTGAAAGAGAACAACTCCTCAGCCTGAGGGAAGAGCAACTCCTTGGGGGGTTTCGTGCTATTCGGGTAGTCCAGCACGATCTCGTCCACCGAATTGACCCTGTCGAACACGACGAGGCCATCTCTCTTCACGGGTGCGAACACCTCGTACTCCTTGAGCCATCCAGCCACGAGGTCCGCGAGACCCTTTGCTTCGACAATCTTGCTGTTCATCTGCCACTACCTATCTTCAGAGCTACGGGTTCAGCATGAACCCCTGTGGATCATCCGGTTTGAAAGTAGCCAGCGGAGCGACTTCCTCCAGCTTTGTCCCTGCGTGGTAGTCGAATAACTCCCCAACGTCACGGACCAGCTTCGTGTTGAGCTTCCTGATGTCGACTCCCATGGGGCACGCCCGCTCACAGGCGCCGCAGCCCACGCATCGGCCCGCGAGATGTAGTGCCCGCGTCAGGTGAAAGACCAGCGTGTCGCTGAGGTTGGTCGTTTTGCCCAGCCATTGTGGACTGGTCTTGTCCACGAAGCACTCCTGACAGTAGCAAAGGGGGCAGGCATTCCTGCAAGCATAGCAGCGGATGCACTTGCTGGTCTCATCACATATGTACTCCCATCTCTCCTCGGGACTCTTCGTTTGGAATGCGGCAACATCAGGGGATGGGCAGGGCGCCTTCTCTTCCATCAGGTCCCCGATCAGGATGTCATAGATCGGGGGGTTCGCGGGTGTGCTTTCCTCGCAGCACCGACACAGATAGTCATGTCTATTCAGAACCCTGGTGAAGCCGTCCCCTTTGAGGATGAGACTGTCGTCCCGTTCCTCCACCTCCAGGACTTCCTTCCCCTCGAGCTCAGCCTCTATTCGCCTGTGGTCCACCATTCCGCGATAGGGAACGCCGATTATGACTACCTGGTCTCTCGAGATCTGGTTCTCTTTGATCAACTCTACGATTGCACGCACGTCGCAGGCTTTGGCCACAACAGCTACTCTTCCCGACCTCTTCGGCAGGTACTTGGCCAGGTTGTTGGTGCAGAACGAATTCCACACCAACTTGTCTACGTCCTCTTCCTTCCTCACGAAGCAGGGTGTGAAACGTAGAGGTACCGATCCCGGCTCGAATCCGATGACGAGCTCTACTTCGTTCTGCTGGAGCAGCCTCCGGGCCGCTTCCCTGATCTCGTCGGAGATGGCCAGATCAGCTTCTCTTAGTTTGAGAGATGTGGGTGTCATCTGACGTACCTCTAACTCCCTAAGCTTTGACCAGCTTGGTTGCCGGACCGAGCGCCCTCACGGTTTCCGTGACATCGGCGATTACTTCGGCGAATCTGCCCCCTTCCGCTGCCGAGACCCAGCTGAATTGCACCCGTCCTTCCTCGACTCCCACATACTCCAAGAGGCGCTTGAGCAGCGCAAACTTCCGTCTGGCGCTGTAGTTTCCAGTGATGTAGTGGCAGTCTCCGGGATGACAGCCACAAACGAGGACCCCGTCCGCACCGTGCTGGAGGCCCGCCAGAATGAATGAGGGGTTGACCCTGCCGGAACAGGGGACGCGTATTACTCTGACATTGGGAGGATATTGGAGTCTGCCGACACCTGCCAGATCAGCTCCTGCGTAGCTGCACCAGTTACAGAGAAAGGCCACTATCTTCGGTTCCCAACCATTGGTCTCCGTCTTCATTGATACCTCAACTAGCCCTGATCATGGACAAGATCTCTTCGTCGTCGAAACCCCTCAGGGTCAACGCACCGGAGCGGCAGGTCGACGCACAGACGCCGCAACCCTTGCATAGCGCCTCATTGACCACTGCTACCTTCTCCTGAAGGTCCACCTCGATGGCCTTGAACGGACAGACCGCTTGGCAGACCCCGCAGCCGGTACATAGCCGCTTATTGACCACAGTCACAGTACCGCCCGCTTCGATTCCATCGCTGGCCAGGACAGTCGTTGCCCTGGAGACTGCCGCCTTCGCCTGGACCAAGCTCTCCTCAATGAGCTTAGGTCCATGCGCCAGTCCACACACGAAGACTCCGTCGGTGGCGAAGTCTACGGGACGAAGCTTGGCATGAGCCTCGAGGAAGAAGCCGTCTCCGTTCAGAGGTACCTTGAAGAACTGGGCCAGTTCCTCTCTTCCTGCTGAGGGTACGGTTGCCGTGGCCAAGGCCAGCACATCAGCGTCTATCGAGACACGCTGGCCCAGGATAGGGTCGTTGACCATGACTCGGAGAACGCTCTTGCCATCTTCGTCCACCGCCTGGACCTCAGGCTTGTCATCTACCTCGTAAGGTATGAAGAGCACACCTTTGGCCCGGGCCTCCTGGTAGAATTGCTCTTTGAAACCGTAAGTCCGAATATCCCGATACAGAACGTAGATGTTCATCTCGGGATTCATCTCTTTCAACTTGAGCGCACACTTCACTGACTCACTGCAACAGATTCGGCTGCAGTAGGGTCGCTCTGGTTCGCGTGATCCCACACACTGGATGAATACTACGTTCTCGGCGGAACGGACTCGGGGATCTCCTTTGGTGATCCCCTCCTCCAGCTCCAGTACGGTGAGCACGCCACTGTGCTCGCCATATAGATACTCGTTTGGCTTGTAGACATCCCCTCCTGTGGCGATTATGGCAACTCCATGCTCCACCTCACGAACCTCTCCTTCGGGGCGCAACAACAGCTTGGTCATGAAGTTGCCCACATAGCCGCTCACGTTCAGGATGTCGGTCTCTGTGTACACATGCACCAGCGGCGCTTCCGACACTTTGCGCCTGAGCTCTTCGAGATAGGCCTGGACATCCAATCCCTCAAGTGTATGATGGATTCTGTTGGCCATGCCGCCGAGACGATCCGATCTCTCCACCAGGTGAACCTCAAATCCCTGCTTCGCGAGGTCCAGGCTACAGGCCATACCTGCGATGCCACCACCCACGACCAGGGCTGCGTGATTCACAGGCACGCTCACCTGCCGCAATGGGCAAAGCAGTCTTGCCTTGGCTACGGCCATGCGTACCAGATCCTTGGCCTTCTCTGTGGCCTTCTCTGGTTCGTGCATGTGCACCCAGGAACACTGATCCCGGATGTTGGCCATCTCAAAGAGGTACTTGTTCAGTCCAGCCTCCCTGAGTGTCTCTCGGAACAGGGGTTCATGTGTTCGGGGAGTGCAGGAAGCCACTACTACACGATTCAGCCCGTGCTCCTCGATCTTCTCTTTGATCACCCGTTGAGTGTCTTGTGAGCATGTGAAAAGGTTGTCTGCTACCAATACGACGTTGGGCAGGGAGCTGGCATAGTCTCGTACACTAGGGACATCCACCACCCCGCTGATGTTGATACCGCAGTGACAAACGAATACCCCGATTCGCGGTCTCTCTCCGGTAACGTCTCTCTCCGGCGGGTAGTGCTTCTCTGCGGTCAGGCTGTGTCGGGACCGCGAGAGTAGGCCGGAGGCCTCACCGGCAGCAGCGCTCGCCTGCATCACTGTCTCGGGGATGTCCCGTGGGCCGGTGAACGCACCGGCGGCAAATACCCCGGGCCTGGAGGTTGCCACCGGGGAGAAGTCGCCGGTCTCGCAGAATCCGTAGGGGTTGAGCTTCAGCCCCAGCTTCTGCCCCAATTCCTCAGCCATCGCCGGTGGCCTGAGTCCCACCGAGAGCACCACCAGGTCGTATCTCTCCTCCTTGATTCCCTGCTCGTCCGCGAACCTGATCAACAGATCTCCGTTCGCCTCCTCGGAGATGCCACCTGTCCGTGACCTTACGAATCGGACTCCGTACTCCGCCTTTGCCCGCTCATAGTACTTCTCGAAGTCCTTCCCGTGGGTTCTGATGTCCATGAAGAAGATCGTGGCCTCGAGCGGGACTTTGCTGTGCTCCTTCGCTACTACAGCTTCCTTTATCGCATATGTGCAACAGACCGACGTGCAATAGCCATTCTTCGCACATTGGGTATCCCGAGAGCCGATGCACTGGAGCCAGGCGATCCTCTGGGGTGGTCTCTTGTCTGAAGGTCTGAGAAGCTGACCCTGATACGGTCCCGAGGCGCTGAGAATCCTCTCGAACTCCATGCTGGTTAGCACATTGGGAAATGTGCCATGACCGTAGTTGGAAAGGATGTCCGCGTCGAATGTATCGAAGCCGGGGGTCAATACTATGGCCCCCACTTCAACCTCGACGCTCTCGTCCTGCTGGTCATAGTTGATCGCGCCTGGCTCGCAGAAGCTCTCACAGATGCGGCACTGGCCTGTAAGGAAGTAGATGCAGCGTTCTCGGTCGATGACCGGGGTATTGGGCACCGCTTGTGGATAGGGCGTGTAGATCGCCCCTCTCGCACTAAGACCGAGATTGAACTCGGAGGGGATCGGTCTGGGCTCGTTCTTGGTGATCTCCTCGAGCTTGATCGCCCCCGTGGGGCAGACAAAGGCACAGGCGCCGCAGGTGCGACACACATCAGACGGTTTGCCGAAGGGGGTACTGACCTTCTGATCAATGCCGCGTCCCAGAAGGCCAATGGCGCCCACGCCCATCCGTTCCTTGCATATGCGGGTACACAGACCGCAGAGGATGCAGTTGTCCCGTTCCAGGGAGAATCGGGGCCGTTCCACCCCGTATTGCGCAGCCAGGTCCTGGATCAACTCCACGTCCGGGCAGCGGGCCAGCAGCAGTTCCAGGATGACCCTGCGGGCCTTCCTGACTTCTTCGGAGTTCGTGTGGACCTCGATACCTTCTGCGACAGGGTAATTGCACGAAGTCACCAATCGCTTCCTGCCTCTGGCCACTACCTCCACCGTGCACAGCCGGCACGCGCCATACGCCTCGAGCGCGGGGTGATAGCACAAGGCAGGTATCGGTATGCTGTTCTTGCGGGCAACTTCCAGTATAGTTGCTCCCTGCTCAGCCTCGACTTCCTTGCCATCCAGTATTAGCTTCGGCATCTGCCCAGTCACTCCACTTCTATTGCTTCCAAGGGGCACGCGTCATAGCACGATCCGCATCTGATGCACTTGCCCTGATCCATGACAACCGGCTTCCTCTTGCCCATCCACGTTATGGCTTGCGTTGGACAGTGCTTGATGCACAGCCTGCAGCCGACGCACTTGTCGTCGATGATCCTGAAACGGATGAGCTCCCTGCAGACACCTGCCGGGCATTTCTTGTCTACTACGTGGGCTCGGTACTCTTCGGGAAAGTACTTCATGGTGGTCAGAACTGGGTTGGGGGCGCTCCCGCCCAAGGCGCAGAGGGATGTCCGCGCCACTGTCCACGCCAACTCCTCGAGCAACGCCAGGTCCTCCTCGGTGCCCTTGCCCTGGCAGATGCCCTCCAGGATCTGGAGCATCCTCTTGATCCCTTCGCGGCAGGGGACGCACTTGCCGCAGGACTCGCCCTTGAGGAAATCAAGGAAGTATCTGGCCACATCAACCATGCAGGTGTGTTCATCCATTACGATCATGCCGCCGGAACCCATCATCGAGCCAACTTTGGTCAGCTCGTCGAAATCGACGGGGAGATCAATGAGGCTCTCAGGGATGCAGCCTCCGGAAGGCCCCCCGGTCTGCACCGCCTTGAACCGCTTACCGTCCGGGATGCCGCCGCCGATGTCGAAGATGATCTGGCGCAGGGTCATGCCCATGGGCACTTCCACCAGGCCGGTATTCCTTATCTTGCCCACAAGCGAGAATATCTTGGTCCCTTTGCTGCCCTCCGTGCCCATCTGGGAGTACCAGTCCGCTCCCCGCGAGATGATCAACGGCACATTTGCCCAGGTCTCAACATTGTTGAGATTCGATGGCCTGTCCCACAAACCCTTTTCCACAGTATGGACATACTTTGCCCTTGGCTTGCCCACCTTGCCCTCCAGCGAGGCCATGAGGGCGGTCGATTCGCCGCAAATGAAGGCTCCGGCTCCCCTCGTCACGTGGACTGTGAGATTGAATCCTGAGCCGAGGATGTTCTCGCCGATCAGGCCGTACTCCTCCGCCTGTCTGATAGCCGTGTTCAGAGTCTTTAGAGCGAGAGGGTACTCATTGCGGATATACACATAGCCTTCGTCCGAACCGATAGCATAGGCCCCTATGGCCATGCCCTCCAACACGCTATGAGGGTTCCCCTCCATGAGGCTTCTGTCCATGTAGGCACCGGGGTCTCCTTCGTCAGCGTTGCATATCACATATCTGACGTCTCCCTCGGCCCTTTTGCATGATTCCCACTTAGCGCCGGTTGGGAATCCTCCACCACCTCGTCCTCTCAGCCCAGCCTTCTTCACCTCATCGATTGTCTCCTGGGGAGACATCTGAAATAGCGCCTTGGCCAAGGCGGCGTAGCCACCCACGGATATGTAGTCCTCAATGCTGGTCGGATCAATGTGGCCATTGTTCCCAAAGACGAGACGTTGCTGCATTCTGTAAAATGGGACCTCGTCCTCGTGGACCACCTTCCTCTTTGTCGCGGGATCGGTATAGAGCAGCTTGTCGATGACATTACCATTGAGGATTGTCTCAGAGACGATGTCCGGGACATCCTCCGCGGTAACTCGCTGATAGAAGATGTTCTCAGGCCGTATGACAACCACCGGTCCCTTCTCGCAAAAGCCGTGACAGCCGGTTGCTCTTATGTCGACAGTATCCTCCAGGCCCTTCTCCTTCAGTT
>CAZNMB010000064.1:0-8461 GCA_964574095.1 uncultured Dehalococcoidia bacterium | reverse complement strand
CGAGAGGGCTGTGAAGTATGGATGGAGTTCCGTGTGAGATCGGAAGGGTATGGGAACTCCCCCAGACCCCCTCTTTCACAAAGAGGGGGTAAGAGTAATGGGACTCCCTCCTCTTTCATGAAGAGGAGGTGAGAGCGAAAGAAGATGAGAGGCCCTTGGTGGTCTGTCCGGATGGTGGGATAGTGTGGTGGAATTCCCCCCTCTTCCACGAAGAGGGGGCTAGGGGGAGTTGAAAAATGCCCCCGAGTCCGCCCCTCGCGCCAGCCCTTTCCATCCTACGGGGGCTGTGATATCCTACTTTGAGAGACGCAGCGCCCGGTCGGAGTCCCGGCGGCCCGGCTCACACGAGACGAGGGCCGCCTCTGTTCGACTGTGCAGCGGCCCACTCGTGAACGATGCGTGACGGGAAGCTGAAGCTCGATCTCCACACTCACTGCCGCCCCGCCACCGCCTGCTCGACTCCGACGCTGGCAGTGGTCAGAAGAATCGTGGCAGCGGTCAAGGCCGGGGGACTCGACGGGATCGCGGTCACAGAGCACTACACCGACTACTTCGGGTATGAGGTCAGGGAGATCGTGGAAAGCCAGCTCAACGGCGAGATCGTGGTCATTCCGGGCAAGGAGATCGACGTGATGATTACGGGCCGCGACATGGGCGTGCTGCACGTCGTGGAGCTGTACCTGCCCGACGACGTCACCTTCCGGTTCATAGCGCACCCCGGCTACCCGTACGTCAGCGACCTCGGCTCTCACATCGACGGCAACATCCACGGCCTCGAACTCAGCAATCCGGCTCACATGGACGAGATAGACCAGCACGAGGTGCGCCGCCTGGCCAGGAAGCACGACCTCATCCTTCTAAGCAACAGCGACGCGCACAGCCTCGCCGACATCGGGACCTTCCACAACGAGATCGAAATCGGGGAGCTGAGCGCCCGGGCGCGAGCCGGCTAGCGGGCCGCCGCCGGCGGGGGAGAGCGATGGCCGTCATCGAGGTCAGGGGTGCCGTTAAGAGGTATGGAGCCATCCTGGCAGTGGCCGGCGTGGACCTCGACGTCATCGAGGGCGAGTGCTTCGGCCTCCTCGGCCCCAACGGCGCGGGCAAGACCTCGCTGGTGCGCATGATCATCACGGCCTCGCCCCTGAGCGGCGGCAGCATCCACGTTGACGGCAAAGACGTCACCACTTCCGCCAGAGAGATCAAGGCGCACCTGGGGGTGGTACCGCAGGAGGAGAACCTCGATCCCGACCTCAACGTGATCCAGAACCTGCTAACCTTCGCCCGCTATTTCGACATGCCGGGGCCGGAGGCGAAACAGCGCGCCCTGGAAGTCCTCCAGCTCTTCGAGCTGCACGAAAGACAGAAGGCGAAGATCGCCGAGCTGTCCGGCGGCATGAAGCGCCGCCTGCTCATAGCGAGGGCGCTCCTCAACCGGCCGCGGCTCATCATCCTCGACGAGCCCACGGTGGGACTCGACCCCCAGACCAAGTATCTCGTGTGGCAGAGGCTGATGTCCCTCAAAGAGCAGGGCGTGACCATCCTCCTCTGCACCCAGAACATGGAGGAGGCGTGGCGTATCTGCGACCGTCTCGCCATCATGTGCGAGGGCAACATCGTCGCCCTCGACTCGCCGCAGGAGCTGCTGGCCCGGCACGGAGGGAGCCAGATAATCGAGGCCCGCGCGCACGCCGGTGATGTCAAGGACTCAGTCCTGGCGAAGCTGCGCGATCGAGGCTTCGAGTGGCAGGAGATCGAGAACACGCTCTATATCTTCCAGAACCACGGCCAGTCGCTGGATGAGGAGCTGGAGGGCGAGCTGGACGTGCTGAACCGCCATGTCCCCACCCTCGAAGACGTGTTCCTCAAGCTGACGGGAAGGTCGCTCCGCGAATGATGGGCGTATCGATGCGCTCGTGGCGCGTCTGGCAGCGGAACCGCGATGTCTTCCTCAAGCTGTGGCGAAGCGAGACGCCCGGCATCTTCGCCGAGCCGCTGATGATACTGCTCGCCATGGGCCTCGGCCTCGGGGCCTACGTCACCCTCGAGAACAGCCAGAAGTACATCGAGTTCATCGCGCCCGGCATCGTCGCCGCCTACGCCATGTTCAGCGCGAGCTTCGAATGCACGTACGGCAGCTTCATCCGCATGGAGTACCAGAAGACCTACGACGCCATCATCACCACGCCGGTCAACATCGAGGACGTAGTCGCGGGGGAGGTGCTCTGGGGAGCGACCCGGGCCCTGATCACCGCCGTCGTGGTCCTGATCGTTGTCTCCGCCTTCGGTCTGGTGTCCTCGCCCTGGGCGCTGCTGGCGCTCCCGCTGGCGGTCCTCTCGGGGCTGATGTTCGGCTCCATCGCGCTCTTCTTCACGTCGATCGCGCCGGCCGTGTACTCGTTCAACTACTTCTTCACGCTGTTCATCACCCCGATGTTCTTCTTCAGCGGCATCTTCTTCCCGCTGGACGGCTTCCCCGAGATCGTCCAGAAGCTGGTCTGGATCGCCCCGCTCACGCCCGTCGCCAACCTGATGCGAGCGGTCGTCAGCGGCCAGCCCGGCGACGGCGCCTGGTGGGGCCTGGCCATTATCCTGGGCTACACCGTCGTGCTCTTCCCCCTGGCCCTCTACAAGATGAAGCGGCGCCTGCTCAAGTAGCGTCGCCACTCCCGCGGCAATGGCCTCTCGTCGTCACCGGAGTCACGATGCCACCTGCAGTACTTCACGCGCGAGAGTATTGGCCCTTTGGGTGATATGGGCCCGGCGGAAGATGGTGTATATGTATACCTGACTCCGATTGCGGCGCAGGAACTGGGGAGCGGGTGCAAGTGAAGGTGGTCGTCGCAAACCGGCTGGACCAGCTCACCGACGAGCTGCGGAGGCTCAGGACGGAGCGGGTCCAGATCGACAGCATGATTCTCTCGGTGGAGCAGTTCATCGCCGATGAGCTGCTGGACGACGTGCGCCGTAGCGCCAGCTCGGTACCGTACGACGAAGGCCCCTCCAACTGACTCCCGTTCCCCCATCCCCCATGCATGAGGTGCACACGAGTCGAACGTTCCGACGTGCGACTCCCGGCTCCAGCATAGTATCCGCGTCCCGACTGGCTCCGCCCCTTCGTCTCCCCACATCGCCCCGGCAAGTCTTCCCTTCGCACACGCTCCGGATTACAATGACAGGCGTGTCAGGCTCGGAGGTACCATGAAGGACAGCAATGGCAGTCCGGCGGTTGAGACGCGCGACCTGGTCAAGAAGTTCGGGGCCTTCACCGCCGTCGATCACCTGCACCTCAGAATCGCCGAGGGCGAGACGTACGGCCTGCTCGGGCCGAACGGTTCCGGCAAGACGACCACCATCAAGATACTGTGCGGCCTGCTCAGAGCGACCAGTGGAGAGGCCTTCGTGCTGGGAAGCAGGGCCGGTGATGCCTCGGTGACGAGCAGGATCGGCTACATGCCGCAGGAGACGGCCCTCTACCTGGACCTTACCGTACACGAGAACCTGAGATTCTTCGGAGAGATATTCGGAATGGGCAGAGAGGCCATCGCGAGGCAGGAGGAGACGCTGCTGCGTTTCGTCGATCTGCAGGAGTGGAGGGACGCGCTCGTCGCGAACCTGAGCGGAGGCATGAAGCACAGGCTGTCCCTGGCCTGCAGCCTGCTCCACGACCCGGAGCTGCTGTTCCTTGACGAACCGACCGTCGGGGTCGATCCGGAGCTGCGCGCCTCCTTCTGGGACTACTTCACGGCCCTCAAGCGGAAGGGCGTGACCGTCGTCATCACGACTCACTACATCGAAGAAGCGCATCACTGCAGCCGGATAGGCCTGCTGCGGGAGGGACAGCTCATCGCGGAGGGGGTCCCCACAGAGATAATGCGGTCCGCGGGCGCGGAATCACTCGAAGACGCCTTCCTGGCGCTGGCTCGCAGAAGGAGAGGAAATGAGTCTTAGGAGGGCGTTCTCTGTTACGAAGCGGGTGTTCCACGGCCTGCGGCACGATCGCCGGACGATGGCCCTGATCACAATTGCGCCGCTTCTGGCGATGTCCGTCTTCGGCGTTGCCTTCAGCGGCGACGTGACCGACGTTCACGTGGTGGTCGTCAATCTCGACGACGGAGCGGTGTCGAAGGCGATCGTCGGCAATCTCGACGAGAAGACGCTCAGCATCCGGTCCATGGACAGCGAGGAGGCCGCTGTTCGAGAGGTGGAGGAGGGCAAGGGCTGGGCTGCCATCGTCTTCCCGGAGGGCTTCAGCGCCGGCGTGATGGCGAAGCGGCAGGACCCATCCTCTCAGGGCGATACCGCCATCACGGTGAAGGCCGACAAGAGCAATGTCAACGTCGCCACAGCGGTCTTCAGGGCCCTGAGCGACGCGATATCGGCGACCATGTCGCAGGCGGGCGTGGAACTGCCGATCTCGGTCGATGACGCCCCGGTCTACGGAAAGGGCGCCGAGTTCATAGACTTCTTCGTGCCCGGTATCATGGCCTTCGCGGTGTTCCTGCTCACCACGCTGCTGACCCTGCTTTCGTTCGTGGGCGAGCGCACGAACGGCACCCTGGCGAGACTGAGGGCATCGCCGATCAGGGAAAGCGAGATAGTGGTCGGGTATGCCATGGCCTTTGGCCTGGTCGGCATGTTCCAGGCCTCGCTGCTCCTGGTAGTGGCGACGCTGGGCTTCAAGGTAGCAATAGCCGGCAATCCGTTCCTGGCCTACGTGATCGTGGCGCTGCTCGCGGTAGTGAGCGTCTGTCTGGGGATACTGCTTTCCAGCGCGGCCAAGCGGGAGGCCCAGGCGGTGCAGTTCATACCGGTGATAGTGCTGCCCACGTTCCTGCTGGCCGGGATATTCTGGCCTGTCGAGGCCATACCATCAGTGCTCAGGCCGCTCTCGCTTCTGATTCCCCCGACCTATGCCGTTGAAGCGATGCGCTCCGTCATACTTCGAGGCTGGGGACTGGGGCATATCTGGCCGCAACTGATCATCCTGGTCGCCTTCGCGGCGGTGTTTCTGGTAGCCAGCGTGAGGTCGCTGCATCGCGAGGAGGCATAGCGGGCCCACCACCTCTCATAGGACTCCCGCCGTCCTTCAGCACTCGGACGAAGGAACTACGGCTCTCCGCCCGGCAACTCGATTCGCTCCTCTGTCGCCGCTCCATCACTCCAGAAGGGGGCTCGAGTGTGTCGCAGCTATGGAAGAAGGCGACAGGAGACGGACGCCAGTGCAGACGGGCGCAACCTGGATCACAAGTTCAGCCAGCGGGGTGTTTGCCTACGTCGTCTTGAAACGGCGGTCGAGCGATGAGGCCCCGGCATTTGACTCGTTGTGCCTGTTGACGAACTCACCGACCCGCTTCATTAGCTCAGCGAATTCCACTCTGCCGATATGCTTCGAGTATCCCGCGTACAGGCTCTGGTTGCTTTCCAGGGCCCAGTCAACATCGTCAGGAATCAACCCCGTCCGCTGCAGTTCCCTGCACATTTCGGTCCCCGGAATAGGCGAGTACCTGGCCACGGTCACGAAACAGGGATTGATCTCCCGTATGAGCCTCAAGCTGTCTTCAATAGTGTCACGGGTTTCGCCCGGCACCCCGAACATGAAATACGCCGTCCAGTGCATTTCGTGCTCATGAAGCAGTCTGGCCGCCTCTCTGACTCTCGCCAGATCCGTACTTCTTCTCATTTCTCGCTGCAGTCTTTCGCTGCCCGACTCAATCCCGACGCGGACCGCGGCGCACCCGCTTCTCTTCATAGCATCGATTACCTCGCTATCGAGCAGGTCACACCTGGTCAGGCATTCCCATTCCATGTCCAGCCCTGTTTCGATCAGGCGATTGCACAGGCGCAATACGCGCCTCCGATCGAGTGTGAATGACGCGTCTCTGAATGAGAAGTAGCTCACGCCATACTTCTCTTTCAGCATGACGATCTCCGTGATGACATTGTCAACACTTCTGAATCTGGTCTCGTGTCCCCATATGGTCGCAACACCACAGTACGAGCACGAATAGGGACAACCCCGGCTGGTCATCACGACCCCGAGGTCAATGGGCCGATAGGTGCTCAAGTTGATCAGGCTTTCGAGTGCGGGAAACGGTATGGAGTCGAGGTCGCGTATCGGCTGCCTCGGCCTGTTGTGAACGACAACACCGTCTCTGACGTACGATATGCCCTCAACGCAGCCGGGATCACCCCCTCTGCTGAGGCACTCCACCAGTTCGAGCATGGTCTGTTCTCCCTCGCCCCTCACCGCGTAGTCGATATCTCCGCTGAGGAGCAGCTCCTGCGGAGCGGCGGTGGCATGATCGGCTCCCGCGACCACAGTAACGTTGCTGTCGAATGATCTGCACAGACCGGCCAGGAGCAAGGCTGAACGCAGCTTGACCGAAAGGACGCTTATGCCTACTACCTGGGGCCGCAACTGATGCAACAGGTCTGAAAACTCAGACCACTCAGGGCTGCGTTCGTTCTCCAGTGCGTCCAGATAGGCCCGGTAGTTGGCTGATGCTTCAGACCAGGTCAGACTCCTGGCTTCCGCACAGTGCTCGGCATCATGGACTGTCGCGGTATGACCGTTTCGATTGAGGACGGCCGCTATGTAGGCCAGGCCCAGAGGGTAGTAGTACCTGTAGAAGCCCATGAACCTTTGAAATGGAGGGTCCACCAGCAGTACGTTCACAATGCTTCAGTATACACGTGTAAGAGGCGGCGGCATAGCGCCATTCTCGGTATTCTCCGTGCGCAGGTCAGACATGGACACTCTATGCGGACAGCCCGTTCATGTTGATTCATCCATCCTGTCGTTGCGGCGGATTGCGCCGGAAGGTAGAATATCGCAGACAGGCGATCGGATGGCTGCGAGAGCGCTGTCCCGGCTTCACCGCGAGCTCGCAGAGGTCGTCAGAGAATCGCCGCAACAGCCTGCGAAGGGACCGGGATTGAGAATACTGATAGCGTCAGACGTCTACCCACCTGAACCCAGGGGCGGTGCCAGATTCGCCCAGTCGATCGCGAAACATCTGAGTCAACGCGGCCATCAAGTTGCGGTCTGTACGACGGCGTTCCCGGGCTTCAGCAAATGCACCGAGGAGAATGGCCTGCGAGTATACCGCCTGCACGGGCTCTTCTCCCGGATCCCCTTTCTCTATCAGGTCAGAGAGGGCAGGTTTCCGCCGCCGTTGAAGGACTTCCTCCTGTTCCGGGGCCTGCAGAAGGTGCTGGAGGAATTCAAGCCGGATGTAGTCAATGCCCAGGGTTGGATCATTAGTTCGCTGGCCCCTGCCCTCGGAAGGTCCTCCACGCCCGTGGTCATGAATCTGACCGACTACAGGGCCATTTGCCCTGCCGCGGGAATGCTGCCGGAAGCTGCCATGTGTGGCATGTCCTTGAGTCTGCGGTGCATTGCCTGCAGCCGTGGACTCTATGGCAGAGGACCACTGGGCACGGCCAAGTCTGTAGCTACGTACGTGGCGACCAGGAAGAACAAATCGGGCATCGATCGCGTGGCCAAGTTCATCGCGATCAGCTCATATGTGAAGCACGTACACGTCGAACGTCTCGGGCTGGAGGAATCCCGCTTTGTGGTTATCCCTCCCTTCTATGAACCTGAGACGGGTGGCGGGATGGGAGCCTCTGAACAGCTTCCGGAGGACTTCATACTCTTCGTTGGAGCCCTGCTCCCGGCAAAGGGGGTCGACGTACTGATTGAGGCCTACAGGCGACTGGACACGAGCACGAAGCTGGTCATGATCGGGGTGGAGTATCCTCACCACAGCTATCGCGTGCAGGATAGCGGGATCATGCTGATCAGCAATCCATTGCGCGACGTGGTGCTGGATGCCTACAGGCGCTGCAGGTTCGTTGTGTTTCCATCAGTGTGGCCCGAGCCTGCCGGTAGAGTCGCGTTTGAGGCTATGGCACACAGCAAGGCTGTGGTGGCTTCAGGGACAGGCGGGATTGTGGACATTGTGGCAGACGGGGAGACGGGTATCCTGGTGCCGCCGCGGGATGCTGATGCCCTTTCGCAGGCGATGGGATACCTGCTCAGCAATCCTCAGAACGCTGCTGCACTGGGGCGGTCGGGATACGAACGATGGATGAGGCTGTTCACGCCGGATGCGGTTATTCCGCAAATAGAGGGTGTATGCCGAAGCCTGTTGAATGAGAAGCGGACCGAATCAGACCCTGTAGGTTACGCCTGATCAGACCTCCAGCACACCAACAAGCTCCCGCCCCAGCCGTTCAAGCCGCTTCTCGACGTCTTTGTCCTTCGATACCTGCTTCGGAGTCTTCGCCAGCGCAGAAACATGGCCTACCCATCGCATGCCGCAGACAGACGAGTACGTCATCAGGTTATCGACCGCCTTCCCGACGTTCTCCTCTGCCACGGCCAGCCCCACAATCGGCTTCGATTCGAGTCTCGGCCAGATTGGGCATGTCCTGTCCATGAAGTTCTTAATCAGAC
>CAZNMB010000063.1:0-8539 GCA_964574095.1 uncultured Dehalococcoidia bacterium | reverse complement strand
GGGTCAGCCTGCTCGTGCGGCCGCTTGCTGCGATCGCCCTTGGCGTCCGTCTGCACCGCCGCCGCGATCTGGTCTTTCCGCTGGTAGCCCTTGGCGAACTCGAGGAAGCGCTGGCAGTACTCCGTTCCATGCGCGTCATCGATGTCCCTGGTCACTATGGACAGGGCGTTGAGCGTATCGGTACCCATGCACCTCTGGATGCAGAAGCCGGACAGGCGGGTGCCGGTGCGGATCATCTTCTGCTTGGTGAGGAGATCGTCCACAGACTGGGACACGTGACAGAAGCGGTTGACTCGCTCGCCGGTGTACGGGGACGTGGCCGTGAACAGCTCCCTCGTGTCGGGATCGGCGGCCCGGTCAAACGTGATGCGCATGACGTTGATGCCGGGAACGATACGGGGATCATCCCGCCGAATGACCTCTCCGCCCATGTACACGTTCGGCTTCATCCCTCGCAGGTCTTCGACGTACTCTTCAGAGGTCCTCATCCGTGTCCTCCGTGGCTTGATATGCGGGAGCGTCCGCCGGCTATCCGGCCGCCAGAATCCTCCGCGGGTTCCCCACCATCATGGCGTCTATGCTGTCGGCGGCGACGCCGGCCTGCCTGAGTTCGGGGATGATGTTCCGGAAGATGTGGGTGTACGACCAGTTGGGCAGTATCACCCTGGCTGCATCCGGCAGAAAGCTGGTGCGGCCCAGCCAGTAGGAAATGTGGTCGTGCGACAGCACGATCCTGTCGGCGTACCCGATGCCCAGAAGCCCGATCAAGCACGCCTTCCGCTGGACGTCGGGGGCCTCCACCTCGATGCCAAACCTGTCGAAGGCGATGCTAACCCCCCTGGCAAGGACCCCGGTGTGGTATGCCATGTCGGAGCTGCCGCCCATGTGCCCGATGACGACCTTCGCCGGGTCGGCGCCCTCAGCGATGAGCAGGTCGGCCTGCTCCGGGCCCATCGTTCCCCGCTCGGTGTGCGTGATGATCGGGACGCCTGTATCCTTCTGGGCCCTCGCCGCGGCCCGCAGCACCCACTGCTCGTAGGCGGAGATGCACCCGTGCCCGGTGGCCACCTTGATCACGCCCGCCTTGACCCCCGAATCGCCGATGCCCTGAGTGATCTCCTTCATCATGGTGTCGTAGACCTCACCGGCTATGTCGAACATCTGGCTGCGGAACTTCAGGTAGCCCGCCGCTCCCAGATCCTCTTTGTACAGTCCGGTCGCCGTGATGATGTTGACGCCGGACCTGGACGCCACCATCTTCTGCAGCTCAACGTCACGCCCCAAATCGATCGGGCTGGCGTCCACCATGGTCCTCAGCCCGTAGCTCTTCGCCTCCTGGAGCAGCGGCGCGCATACGTCGGCTATCCGCTCCCTGTCGTAGGCCACTGCAAGGGCATCGCAGTCCCACCCCGGGAATCCGCCGACGATGTGCTCGTGCATCAGGGTCATGCCGAGATCATCGGCAGAGACCGGCCCCAGCACCGTGTTCACATTCGCCATGTCCGCTCACCTCCGCCCTCGTGGACTGCCGGCTCCGGCCGCCTGACCTGCCCGCACTAGCGGGCGATGAACGTCTGGTTCGACCTCGCGACCACGTTGCCGTCCTGATTGATGTACGTTGTCTCGAAGTCGCAGACCATCATTGCTCCGCTCTTGCCCTGCTTCTCGGTGATGCCCTTGACTTTATAGCTAACCACGAGTGTGTCGCCGGCGCGGACCGGCAGGTGGAAATCGTACGCCATGCCGCCGTCCAGTATGCGCGCAAACCCCGCGTCAGCGAGCGCCCTCTGCAGGTCAGCGACTATCTCCGGCAGGCCCGTGGACGCGGCGACACGTTTCGTTGGCCACCCGAAGAAACCGGGTGGCGCTATGATGCTTCCGTACCGCGACCGGCCGGCGTATTCCACGTCCCTGTACAGGGGACTAGCGTTTCCCACAGCGTCCGCGTACCTCCTGATCGCACCGGCCTCGACCTCTCTGACAACGGGCGGCACGACTTTTCCAATGTCCGGAATCATGCATCGCCTCCGAAACCGCCTGTCTCATCGAGGAACTGGACGGCGACAGGGTCCCCATCCCCGCCCGCGATCAAAGCGCACTTCATACTATAGCTACAACCTGAAATCATTGTCAAACCGTCACCACCCCTGATATGGAGAAACCTTGACACATCGCGCAGCCGCAAGCTATACTAATGATCGTGAGTCGTCAGGTGCAGGCGTTGCCGGTCTGAAGTGTGGGCAGTTGTGATCTTATTGACATAATGCCCACATTCTTTCGTCCCGGCGCACACGACCGCGCGGCTACCGCCAGCCCACAGTTGAGGTGAACGCAATGCAGAGTAGAGAGCGCTTCAAGGTTCTCATCACAGACCCTCTCCTCAACCGCATGGTGGACGAGACCGCGAGGAAGTTCCCCGAGTATGCGCCGAAGATCGACTTCGTGCTCGTCGAACGCGGTGACGAAGCGGAGCTCGTAGAGAAGACCCCCGGCGTGGACATTCTGGTGGGCGCCCGCAACAGGATGGGGAGGAAGCTGTTCGAGAAGGCCGACAGGCTGTTCTTCATCCAGCAGTGCAGCGCAGGGTACGACAACATCGACCTGAAGGCCGCGAGGGAGAAGGGAATCGACGTCTCCAACGCCGGCGGCGCGGGGGTCATACCCGTGGCCGAGCACACGATAATGCTGATGCTGGCCATATCGAAGAACATCATCAGGAGCCACAATACCATGAAGGCCGGGGAGTGGATCTTCGGCGAGTGCATCGGCAAGGTCTACGAACTGAGGGGCAAGATGCTGGGCATCATCGGCCTGGGGCAGATCGGGTCTCAGGTCGCCAGGCTGGCCCACGCGTTCGGCATGAAGCTTCAGTACTTCGACCCGTTTCGGGCAGACGCCAGTGACCTGGGCCTGCCTATCTCCAAGGTCTCCCTTGAGGACCTGCTGAAGACATCCGATTTCGTCTCCATCCACTCCCTGCTCACGCCCGAGACCCGTAAGCTCATCGGCAGGAAAGAGCTGGAGATGATGAAGGAGACGGCATACCTAGTCAACACCTCCAGAGGGGCCATCGTCGATGAGGAGGCGCTCGCGGACGCTCTTCAGGCCAGGAAGATCAGAGGCGCTGCCATCGATGTCTACGGTGACCACGGCGATCCCCCCGGCCCCGACTACAGGGTGCGGAACGCCGACAACGTCGTGCTCACTCCCCATATCGGCGGCTGCACCGCTGAGGATATCTACCGCAACTTCTACGAGACCTCTCTGGGGAATATCATTCGGGTCGTGAAAGGCGAGGCACCCCTGTACGTCGTGAACTAGTCACGGCGCGCAGGTGCACCTGGAATCCAACTACCAGCAAGGACCGACATCATGCTCAGGATCAGAGTTCATGGCAGGGGAGGCGAGGGCGCAGTCACCTTCGCCAACATCCTCTGCGCGTCAGCGACCTTCGACGGCAAGTTCGGGCAGTCCTGCATGTCACCGGCCATTGAGAGAAGAGGGGCACCGGTCGAAGCCTATGCCCGCATAGGCGACAGGCGCATCGCTGAGCGCGGCTCCGTCGTCAGCCCGGACATCGTGGTCGTGTTGAACCCGACTCTCATGAAGGCAGCGAATGTCGAGGCCGGCATGACCGATGAGGGCAGACTGGTAGTCAACGCAGCCGATGGCGGCGGACTGCGGCATGAGGCCACCTGCATCGACGCCACAGCCATCGCCCTGAGGATACTCAAGCTGCCCATCACCAACACCACCATGCTGGGCGCGGTCGCCGCCGCAACGGGGATTGTCACGCTCGAGTCGCTCGAAAAGGGCCTCCGGCTGATCCTCGCCAAGTTCTCGGAGGAGAAGCTCAACCTCAACTTCGCCGCGATCAGAGCGGGCTATGAAGAGGTGCAACGTGGCCAAGGAGTATATTAGAGGCGCGGGCATCCACGCTTCGGGCACTATCGCGCTCGCCAACAAGACCGGCAACTGGCGGCTGGTTGACCCTGTCGTGGACCACGCGCTCTGTATAGGGTGCAAGATCTGCTCCCAGTTCTGCCCTGATGACTGCATCGAGAGGCTCGATGTGGCCAAGTCGGCTCCCCCGGGTACTCCGCGAATCGTCATCGACATGGAGTACTGCAAGGGCTGCGGCATCTGCGCCCACGAATGTCCCAAGGTGGCGATTACTATGGTGAAGATCGAGGCCTAGCATCATGCAGATGTTCTTATCGGGAAACCAATGCATAGCCCACGGCGCCAAGCTGTCGCGAGTCGAGGTCGTGAGCGCCTACCCGATCACACCGGCGACCCCTGCTTCTGAGGAACTCCACGAGATGGTCGCCGGCGGGGAGCTGGACGCCGAGATGGTGAATGCCGAATCCGAGCTTGGGGCCATGGGCATCTGCGTCGGGGCGGCAGCCGCCGGATGCAGAACGTTCAACTGCACCTGCTCCCAGGGGCTCGCCCTCATGCGCGAGATGTTGTGGGCTGCTTCCGGAATGGCCCTGCCCGTGGTGCTGGCGATCGTCAGCCGCGAGATCGGCATTCCCCAGGGACTGCTCAGCGACCACTCCGACGCGATCTCGGAGAGAGACGCCAGCTTCCTGCAGTTCTACTGTGAGGACGGGCAGGAGATCATCGACTCCGTAATCATGGCCTACAAGATCAGCGAGAACGACCGTGTACTGCTGCCCTCTTTCGTCGTGACGGAAGGGCACCGGGTCAGCCACGCCTTCGAATCGGTGGACGTCCCCGCGCAGGAGAAGGTCGACCGGTTCCTGCCGAGATATCAACCCAAACACGTGTTCGTTGACCCGAACTACCCGATGAGCCAGGGGACGGGCGTCATGCCGCAGTACCCCTCCTTCAAGATGCAGCAATACCTCGCGATGCAGGAAGCGAAGAATGTCATTCGAGAAGCATGCCGGGAGTTCGCCGAGGTATTCGGTCGCCAGTACGGTCTGGTGGAGGCCTATCGCACGGAGGACGCTGACGCGGTTGTGGTGGGAATGGGCACTGTGGTCGGTGTCCTCCGCGAGAAGGTGGACGAGTACCGCGAGAAGGGCATCAAGGTCGGAATGCTCAAGCTGCGGGTCTTCAGGCCTTTCCCCGAGGAGGAGGTCAGACAGGCGCTCGCGACCGCCACTAAGGTCCTGGTGATAGACCGTGCCCCTTCGCCGGGAAGCTCCTACGGGGTGTCCTGCATCGAGGTGAGATCGGCCATCCAGAAGTCCCAGGCCTCCGTCTCCAACATCATCATCAGCGGGAGGGACATCAGCGGGCAGGACGTGGACGGGATGTTCGAACGCTGGCTGAACACGGATGGGGAGTCCGTGAGCTGGCACAAGGCCGATTTTGAGGAGCGCGTGGCCGTCATGGCGGGGCACGACAACTGGCAGAAGCTCCTGAAGGGCGAGTCCGTCGAGCGGGAACTGGTCCAAGAGGGAGAAGGATGCCTGAGCAAAGGCATCATGTCGTGTGCCGGGTGCATCAGTCTGGGTGCGATCAGGTCGGTCCTGAGCGTCTTTGGGAAGCGGGCCGTTGTTGTGAACAACTCGGGATGCCTCTCCGCCGTCGGCGCCTTCTACCCGCTCACGGCGTGGCGCGTGCCCTTCTACTTCTTCACCTACAGCCATGCCGGGGCCGCCGCCAGCGGCATGGAGGTCGGCATGAGGCGGCGCGGCATCGACGCCGATATCGTCCTGATCGCGGGCGACGGTGCGCTGTTCGATATCGGACTGCAGACTTTCTCCGCCGCCCTCGAAAGGCGACACCGCATAGTCTACATCTGCTACGACAACGAAGCTTACATGAACACGGGCGTTCAGAGAAGCGGTTCAACACCGTATGGAGCCAAGACCAAGACAACGCTCGAGGGCAGCCTGACGAGAGTCAAGAACATCGAGCAGATAGTGGCCGCGCACGGAGACGTTTACATAGCGACCGCTTCGCCTGCGTACCACGACGACATGATAAAGAAGGTCAAGAAGGCGAAGGAACTTGGCAAACCGTCCTTCATCCACGTGATTTGCCCCTGTCCCCCCGGATGGGAGTATGACCCGGCCCTGGGCATCGAGATCGCGCGTCTGGGGGTAGAGACCGGGGCCGTGGTGTTGTATGAGTATGAGAACGGCCAGGTCACCGTCACCAAGATGCCGAAGAAGAGAAAGCCGGTGGAGGAGTATCTCTCGAAGCAGGGGCGGTTCTCACACCTCTCGAAAGCCGACATAGCGGAGATCCAGAAAGAGGTCGACGCGAATCTCGCTCGCCTCACGGCGCGCAATCTGGCATTGGGGGGTGCGTGATGCTCAAAGCGAGGCCCAATGACACTCTCGGCAGCATACTCGACAGAGTGGCGGCTCAGTTCCCGAAGCGGGAAGCCATCGTCTCGGGTGAGCAGCGCATAACGTATGCCACGCTTATCGACAGAGTGAGCTCGCTGTCCAACGCCATGCTCAAGATGGGCGTCAAGAGGGGAGACAAGGTTGCGATCTGGATGAGCAACATCCCGGAGTGGGTCTACATCCACTTCGCGTGTGTGAAGATAGGCGCCGCGGTCATACCCATAAACACGCGCTACAAGGTCCACGAGCTGGAGTACATCCTCCGCAAGTCGGACTCCACGACCCTCTTCATGATGGACCGCTTCCTCAAGATAGACTTCATCCCCATGATCTACGAAGTGTGCCCGGAGCTCAAGGACTGCAAGCCCGGCCACTTGAAAGCGAAGAAGGTGCCTCTGCTGCGAAATGTCATCCTTGTCGGCGAGAAGGGCCATCCGGGCATGCTCGACTACGGCGACGTCCTCGATTCGGGCAAGGACTACGCCCGCAGCTCCGCGCTGCAGGCCGCTCAGAAGGCGGTCCAGCCGGAGGACACCTACTTGATTCCGTTCACTTCCGGAACGACGGGCTTCCCCAAGGGCGTCGTCACAACCAACCACCAGTATGTCAGGGTAATCGAGGGCTTCAGCCGGAGATTTCAGATGACGGAGAAGGACCGCATACTTGTGGTCTCACCTTTCTTCCACAACATGGGGAACATGGCGGGAATGACGCTCGGCGCGTGTCACGGCGCCTGCATCCTGCCGATGGAGTCCTTCGACCCCGGCGAGGCACTGAGGCTGATAGACGAGGAGAAGGCCACGAACTTCAGCGGCTCGCCGACGATGTATCTCATGATGCTCGACCATGCAGACTTCCCGAAACGGGACACTACCTCGATCAGGAGCTGCATCATCGGCGGGGCTGACGTCTCGCCCGACATTGTGCGAGCGATCCAGCAGAAGATGGGGATCAAGGATGTCATCTCAGCGTACGGCATGACCGAGAACACGGGGATCAGCACGTGCTGCCAGCCGGGTGATCCCATAGACCTGATCGCGAATACGGCCGGCCGCCTGATGTTCGACGACTGCGAGCTAATGGTCGCCGATCCGGAGACGGGCAAGGAAGTCCCGCGAGGAACGCAGGGAGAGATCCGGACCCGCGGCTGGTATGTCATGAAGGAGTACTACAAGCAGCCGGAGGAGACAGCGGCGTCCTTCGACGAGAACGGCTGGTTCAAGACCGGGGACCTGGGCACCATGGACCAGAACGGGTATGTGAAGATCACAGGACGGCTCAAGGACATGTTTATCACCGGCGGCGTCAACGCCTATCCGGCAGAGATCGAGAACTTCCTCATGACGAATCCCAAGATAGCCATGGTCGCGGTGACGGGAGTGCCCGACCGCCGGATGGGCGAGGTGGCCATGGCTTTCGTCAAGGTCAAGGCGGGCGAGACGGCCACCGCCGAGGAAATCATCGGCTTCGCCCGGGATAGAATGGCCAACTACAAGGCCCCCAAGTACGTGAAGTTTGTGGACGACTTCCCGATGACGGCCACAGGCAAGGTTCAGAAGTTCATCCTGAAGGACCAGGCCGCCAAGGAACTGGGTCTCGACAGGCAGTAATGGTATCCGAGTTCAGCGAGGCATACCGCGACCGCCATCAACGCTCGGAGAGGTTGAAGCGGGAGGGGCGGCGGGTTTTCGGGTATTTCTGCAACTATACCCCAGAGGAGATCATCCACGCCGCGGGCATACAGCCGGTTCGCATCCGCGGCAGCGCCGAGAATGTTGAGCTGGCCGACACGTACCTGCCGACGTTCTGCTGCTCCTACATGAGGACCGCGCTGGACCAAGCGCTCAAGGGGCGGTACAGCTATCTCGACGGAGTCGTATTTCCCAAGACATGCGACATGACCCGGGCCAACAGCAGCATCTGGCCGCAGAAGATCGACCTGCCATACTACAAGTCGCTTCCCGTGCCCGGCAAGAGCACTGACGACGCCGTTGAATTCTTCACTCATGAACTGCGGCTGTTCAAGGACTCCCTGGAAGCCCACACGGGGCGGGTGATCACTGATGAGTCCCTGACGGACTCGATACGGCTCTACAACGAGAACCGCTCTCTGGCGGGCGAGGTGCTGAGGCTTGCGCTTTCGGACACGCCGCCGCTCTCCGGCAGCCAGGTGTGGGGCGGGACGCTGCTGCACCACGTGACCGACA
>CAZNMB010000062.1:0-8541 GCA_964574095.1 uncultured Dehalococcoidia bacterium | reverse complement strand
CGCCCGCTTCACGAGGGCCAGTTCCGGTCGTCCGCTCCATCTCTTCCCTGATCCGTGACCACGCCTCTTCCTGAGCGGCCGTGAGGCGGGGCGGGGCCGAACTGGAGAAAGTGCGGTGAGCCAAGGGGTCTCTCTGCACCCTCACCTGATCGACGGAGGCCAGCCCCTGTCGCACCAGGGCCTGCACGGTGCTCGACGCAAGGTTGAGACGCCGCTTCGCCTCCGGCAGCGCCATCTCCCGCTGTTCGATCAGAAGCCCGAGGAGCCTGGCCTGCTGCGCGGCCCTCCTGCTTCTCAGAGCGGGGATCATGGCCTGAGCCTGTTCAACGGGTATGGAAAGCCTCAAGCGGCTTTCGAGCCGAGGTCCCACCTTGACCCGCTCCATCTCATGCGTCTTCACGGCCAGCTTCTTGCGCACGAGCTGCTCGACGACTGCTTCGATCCTGGGCAGTCCGGCCGACTTCCGTAGCTCCTTCAGCCCGATCCTGCCGCTTTCCCGCAGAATCGACAGCAGCGCGCTCTGGGGCGCTGTCAGGGACGCATTGCCGCTCTCTCCGGCGCCGGGGCCGGGCTCGACGAACACGGCCACCCTGCGCTCGAACCCGGGGGGCAGCATCAGGGACGCGGCATCGAAGTAGGAGGACAGGTAGTATTCGGCTATCCAGCGGCAGAGTTCGACCTGGTGCGGAAACAGGACCGGTTGGGAGCCGATGGCGTCGGAAACGGCCTTCGTCTCCTCAACCGATGGCTGTTCGCTGAGCGCGAGGACGATGCCCTGGACCAGCCGCGATCCGAAGGGCACCCACACGGCATGCCCCGGACTCAGGGCAATATGCGGCGGTATGGAGTAGCTGAAGGTTCTCGGTTGTGCCAGGGGGTAGTTGACCGCGACCTCAGCGTAGTTCATCCCTCGCTCGTGTCTTCACCTTCGCCCGAGCCATCTTGGTGCTCAGATCGCGAAGGTAGTAAAGCCTCGACCGTCGGACCTTGCCTCGCCGCACCACCTCGATCTTCTCCAGGCGGGGCGAGTTCAGCGGGAACGTGCGCTCGACGCCCACGCCCTGGAACACCTTGCGGAGCGTGAAGTTGGCCCCGGCTCCGCCGTGCCGCACCCGAATAACCACGCCCTCGAAGGTCTGAGAGCGTTCGCGGTCTCCCTCGATGATTTTCAGCTTCACTTTGAGCGTGTCACCGGGACTGAAGTCGGGGGTGTCCTCGCGTGCCTTGGTTTCCACCACTGAATTGATGTCCATTCCCTATCTCCTTGGAACGGCCTCAGCGCCGAGAAGGATATCGTCGGAGCTGATGGCCGCCTGTTCACCTTTCTTCTGCAGTTTCCGCGAGACCATCGCCCTCTCCTCGCCGGAGAGAGCGGCTCCCTGGAGAAGCTCGGGACGACGTTCGAGTGTCCGCAGTATCGACTGCTCTCTTCTCCATTTGGCTATCTGCGCGTGATTTCCCGAAAGCAGCACCTCGGGCACCCGCCAGCGCCGGTAGGACTGGGGGCGGGTGTACTGCGGGTGCTCCAGCAGACCGCCGGAGTGAGAGTCATTCACGGCCGCCTCGTCGGAACCGAGTACTCCCGGCACCAGTCTGGCCACGGCGTCAACGACCACCATGGCGGCTATTTCGCCGCCCGTCAGCACGTAATCGCCGATGCTGACCTCGTCGGTGGCCAGGCGCTCTCTCACCCTCTCGTCGATCCCTTCGTAGTGCCCGCACACAAGAATAAGCTGATCGCGGGCCGCCAGTTCGGCCGCGACACGCTGGCTAAAGACCCTTCCCTGCGGCGTCAGCATGACGACCGGCGCCGATGGGGAACTCCCTGCCCTTATCGCCGCAACGGCCTCGAACAGCGGCTCGGGTTTCATCACCATTCCGGCCCCACCGCCGAAAGGGTAGTCATCGACAACCTTGTGCCTGCCCACCCCCCAGTCGCGGAGGTTGTGGAAGTTGACGGCTATGAGACCGCCGTCCATTGCCCTCTTGACTATGCTCTCGGCGAAAGGGCCGCTGAACATGCCGGGGAAGAGCGTCAGGATATCGATCCGCAGTTGCGCCATCCCTGCTCACCCGCCCTCCGCTCCCGGGGGCCTCCCGGCCTACTCCTTTGCCTCACCAGCGATGACTTCGAGCGCGTGGGGCAAGGCGGGCAGCACTACGAGAAGACATTCCTTGACCGCCTTGGGGCTTCCGGGCAGGTTGATGATGAGGGTCTCCTTGCGGATACCGCATACCTCGCGACTGAGCATGGCATGCGGCGTCTTTCTCAACCCCTTCGCTCTCATCGCTTCGGAGAAGCCGGGCACGGTCCTGTCAACCACTTCGAGAGTAGCCTCCGGCGTGACGTCGCGCGGGGCCAGCCCGGTCCCGCCCGTAGTGATTACCAGGTCCACGCCGCCCTTGTCGGCCCACTCCGTCAGCTTCCTCGTGATGCTTTCCTTCTCGTCAGGGACTATGGCATAGTCAACGACGCGAGAGCCAAAACTGGTCATCACTTTGCGGATGGTGTCGCCGCTCTTGTCCTCTCGCTCGCCTCGGGAACACCGGTCGCTGATCGTCAGTATTCCCACGGTAATCATGTACTGAGTACCCCGCTCACGTTTCATCTATAGTACCACACCTGAGTCCGGTTGCAAAGAGAGCCCGCCTCGCGAGGGCAGCGCCGCAAACAGAGGCGCGCCGCGGGCGTCTTTCCCTTCGCCGCACCCGGGGCCTATTGACATCGGTGAGGGGTTGTGCTACAAAGTGGTGAACAGTGGTGCAAAGTGGGGTATGGTGGATGTTCCTCGGTGAATACGAACTTAGAATCGATCCCAAGGGGAGGCTGGCCATCCCGGCCAAATTCAGGGACGAGTTCCGCGGCAGGCTCGTGATCTCGCGGGGCTTCGACAGGTGTCTGAACGTCCACACGTTGACGGAGTGGCAGCAGGTGGCCGAGGCTCTCGTCTCCCTGCCCGCCACGCAGTTGAACCCGCGGAGAATTGCGAGGTTTACGTTCTCGGGGGCCTTCGACGTCGGGCCGGACAGGCAGGGGAGGATAGTCCTCCCCCTCGCCCTGCGCCAGTACGCCGGCATCAATGACGAGGTGGTGCTGGTCGGGGTGTATACGCATCTTCAGGTCTGGGCCAAGGACCTCTGGGCGGCGGAGAAGCAGTTCGTTGCCGAGCACGCTGCTGATATTGCTGAGGCTGTACAAGTACAACAATGAGCACTTCGACCGTGGCGGATACGGTTGTGCATGAGCCTGTCTTGCTCGAGGAATGCCTGGCCGCTCTGGATATCCAGCGGGGGGGGAGGTATGTGGACTGCACGGTGGGTGGTGGGGGACATGCGGCGGCCATTCTTGAGGAAGCCTCTCCCGGTGGACAACTGCTGGGGATCGACGCCGATCCGCGTGCCTTGAAGTCGGCGAGAGGACGGCTGAAGTCCTACGGCAAGGATGTGGTTCTGGTCAACCAGAACTTCAGGTACCTGGAGAACATCTGCATCAGGTACGGGTTCCGTCCGGTGAACGGCGTCCTTCTCGATCTCGGGATGTCCTCCCTGCAGTTGGGGGAAGAGGGCCGGGGCTTCAGCTTCCGGCTGGACTCGCCTCTGGATATGAGATTCAGTGACGCGCAGCCGGTGACGGCTGCCGACATAGTCAATACCTACGATGAACGGCAGTTGGCGGACCTGCTCCACAGGTACGGTGAGGAACGGCGAAGCCGGCAGATAGCGCGGCGCATCGTGGAGAGACGCCCCCTGCGCACCACTTTGGAGCTGGCGCGTGTTGTGGAGCAGGCTGCGGGAGGGGCTCGGGGCAGGATCCACCCGGCGACGAGGACTTTTCAGGCCTTGCGCATCGCCGTCAACGAGGAGCTGGAGAACATCGAACTCGCGCTGGACCAGGGGCTCAACGTGCTTGGCACCGGAGGCCGAATCGTCGTGATCAGCTTCCATTCACTTGAGGACAGGCTCGTCAAGGGTTTCTTCCGCCGGGAGGCGCAGTCGTGCATCTGCCCACCCGGCCTGCCGGCCTGCGTCTGCGATCACAGCCCCCGGCTGAGGATGGTCAGCCGCAAGGCCATAAGACCTTCGCCGGCCGAAGTCCGGTCGAATCCGCGGAGTCGCAGCGCGAGAATGAGGGTCGGTGAGCGCATCTAGCACTCTCCGAGGGGAGGACTGCGATGCTTGAGACAGCTCTCTACAGCAGTCGCGACGTCACCGATGGTGGCGCCAGTGCCCTCACTCAGATCAAGGTCGTCGGTGTCGGCGGCGGCGGGAACAACGCCGTCAACCGCATGATCGAAGGAGACAACCAGTCGATCGACTTCATCGCCGTGAACACCGATGCGCAGGCACTCGTGCGGTCGCTGGCGAAGACCCGCCTCCGGATCGGGGACAAGCTCACGAGGGGACTCGGCGTCGGCGGCAACCACACGCTGGGCATGCTCGCCGCCGAGGAGAACCGCGATGATCTGGCCCGCGCCGTCGAGGGCGCCGACATAGTGTTTGTCACCGCCGGCATGGGCGGTGGCACGGGGACGGGGGCGGCGCCTGTCGTCGCCGAGGTCGCCAAGGACCTCGACATACTGACCATCGCCGTCGTGACCCGGCCTTTCAACTTCGAGGGGTCGCACCGGGCCAAGGTGGCCGCCGAGGGGATAGTGCGGCTCAACGAGAGGGCCGATTCCCTGATCGTGATCCCCAACGAGAACCTGCTCAGCATGTGCGACGCGAATGTGTCTATCGAAGCCGCCTTCAGGATGGTGGACGACGTGCTGTTCCAGAGTGTAACCAGCATCTCCGAGGTGATCACGGGAACCGGCAACATCAATCTGGACTTCAACGACGTGAAGGCGACGATGATCGAGGGAGGGCATGGCTGGATATCCGTTGGCTTCGGCAGCGGCAAGGACCGGGCCGTGGACGCGGCCAGGTCGGCCACGGTAAGCTCGCTGTTCGATTTCACGCTCGACAGGGCGAAGAGGATCCTGTTCAACATCACCTACGGCGAAATGGCTCTCACCGAGGTCGGCCAGGCGGCGGAGGTCATCAGGAAGGTGGCCGACCCCGGCGCCCAGATCATCTTCGGCCTGACGACGGACCCGAGGATGGGTTCCGACGTGAAGCTTACGCTGATCGCGACGGGCTTCGGCGAGGGCGAGAGCGACACGGTTGAGGAGCGTCCGGCGCACTCGATCGATGACATGCCCAACAGTCAGGTGGAGGCCGGGAGACGCCGGATCTTGCACTGGAACAGATAGCCCGCCTACGGCCAATGTGAACGCGTCCTGGGCGCTTCCAGGATTGAGTAAGGCCGCAAGAACGGAAGTTCCTGCGGCCTTCCTGTGCCCCTCGCTGCGGCGGATGGATCAGGCGACATCGCAGCGCATGAGATCGTCATAGGTCTCGCGCCGGCGGATGATGCGCGCCCCGCCGTCCCTTACCATGACGACCGCCGGTCTCGGTGAAGCGTTGTAGTTGGAGGCCATGGGCAGGCAGTACGCGCCGCAGACCGGCAGGCTGATGACGTCTCCGGCGGAGACCAGCGGCAGTCTGGCGTCCCTCACCAGGACGTCTCCCGACTCGCAGTACTTGCCCGCTATGGTCACCACCTCCGCTTCCGCCTCCGTGACCTTGTTGGCGACCAGCGCTTCATACCTTGATCCGTAGAGGGCGGGCCGGATGTTGTCGGCCATGCCTCCGTCCACGGAGACGTACTTGCGCACGCCCGGGATATCTTTGATCGCTCCCGCCCGATAGACCGCGATGCACGACCGCCCCACGATGGCGCGACCGGGCTCGACGGTCAGGCGCGGCGGCTGGATTCCCAGCTCTCTGCAACTGGACCGAATCGTCTCGGCGATCGCGCCGGCGTAGCACGCAACGCCCGGCACCGGATCGTCTCTCGTGTAAGGGATGGCGAACCCGCCGCCGGGGCTGAACTCGCGGAAGTCGAACCCGTACCTGTCTCCGATCTCAGCGGCGAACCGGAATGCGATCTTGATCGCCTCCTGATAAGGCTCGGTCGAGAATATGAGGGATCCCAGGTGCATGTGCAGCCCCACGAGCTCCATGTTGGAGGCCGAGGACGCCTTGGCTGCGGCTTCCTCGGCGTGCCCCAGCGCGATGGGAAGCCCGAACTTGCTGTCCAGCACGCCCGTGGTGATGTGGCTGTGGGTGTGCGCGTCGATGCCCGGGGTGAGCCGGAGCAGGACCGGCTGGATGATTCCCGCTTCCGCTGCTGTCTCGTTGACCAGCGAGAGCTCGTCGAGGTTGTCGATCACGATACGCCCCACCCGCCAGGACATCGCCAGCTCCAGCTCGCTCCTGAGCTTGTTGTTTCCGTGGAAGTACACCCTGTCGGCCGGGAAGCCCACGGACTTCGCCAGGCTCATCTCCCCCCCCGACACGGCGTCGATGCCCAGCCCCTCCTCGTTGAGAATCGTGGCCAGCGTCTTGCACAGGAAGGCCTTCGCGGCGTAGATGACTCCGGAGTTGTCGTAGCTCCGGGAGAATGCGTCGCGGAACTCCGCGCAGGTTGAGCGGAGCGTGGCCTCGTCGAAGATGTAGAGGGGCGTGCCGTACTCGGCGGCGAGCCCGACCACATCGCAGCCGCCGACCGTCAGGTGCCCCGCGTCATTCACTCCCGCGGTATCGGGGAGGAGCGCCGCCATCCGCTCAACGATAGACATTCGTGTTCTCCCTCCAGTCTCAGGATTATACTTGGCGCCCTGGTGTTTCGCAAATGGGTGACGAGGCTGTAGACAAACCACCGGAAATAGTGTACCATTTACTTTCTGGAGGTCAGGACGCTTGGCGCACTCGAAATCGGCGAAGAAATCGATTCGCATCATGAAGGAAAGGCGGAGCCGGAACAGGGCCGTTACAAGCTCTGTCAAGACCAGCGTCGGCAGGGCACAGAAGCTGCTTCAGGGCAAGGGCAAGGAGCTTGAGTCGGCCAAAGAGGCCGTCAAGCAGGCAGCGATAGCCCTGGACAAGGCCGCGCAGAAGGGCATCATCCACAAGAAGAACGCCGCCCGCCGCAAGTCACGGCTGACGAAGAGGCTCAACGCCGCCTCTGCCCCCAAGAGCTGAGGACCGGAGGTCCCTTCCCCGGCTGGAATCCCCGGGGTGCTCGACCAAAGCTGCTCGGAAGAGCGGCTTCTTCTTTTCCGGCGACGGTATTGACAGTCGGCGACCATCGTGCTAGGCTTTGCGTCGGCAGAACAACAGTTCGGCACAAAGATGCTGGGAGGTCGCAGATGAAACAGATCTCTTCAAAGCAGAAGCGAATCCTCTCCTTTCTTCGCAAGTTCCTTGAGGAGAGAGACTATCCCCCGACCGTGCGCGACATCCTCAAGGGATGCGGCATCAGCTCGACCTCAGTGGTGGACTACAACCTGAAGATCCTCGAGCGCGAAGGGTACATCCGGCGCGACCGCGAGGTGTCGAGAGGCATCGAGCTTCTGGGCCGGGAGAAGAGGCGTCTCCTGCCGGTGCCGGTGATCGGGAACATAGCCGCCGGCGAGCCAATACCCGTGCCGGACTCCGATGCCTGGAAGATGGAGCCGCTGGACACGGTGGAGGTCAGCAGCGAGATCGTCCACGGCAAGGGCGACGTGTTCGCCCTGAGGGTGAAGGGCACCTCGATGATCGACGCGCTGATCAACGACGGGGACATCGTCCTGATGCAGCAGGCGAACACCGCCGAGGACGGGGACATGGTGGCCGCCTGGCTCAAGGCGGAGGAGGAGACGACCCTGAAGAGGCTCTATCGGGAGCGCGACCGCATCCGCCTCCAGCCGGCAAACTCCGCGATGGAGCCGATCTACGCTGCGCCGGGGAACGTCGAGGTCCAGGGGAAGGTCATCGGCGTCATCAGGCAGATGTAGGAGGCCCAACTGATGCCGACTGGCGATCTCGTACCGGGCTCCGATGGGCTCCCTGCGCTTGTGATCGGCCCGTGGGCCAAGGAGAAGCTATTCTACGTTCAGCGCTACTGCGACATATTCAACGGTGCCATGAGCCACAAATGGCCTGTGCGCACCTACGTCGACTTGTTCGCTGGCGCTGGCAGGTGTTGGATCAGAGAGACGGGCGAAGAGATCGATGGGTCGGCACTCATAGCCCTACGATGCCGGGTGCCTTTCACACACTACTTCTTCAATGACAGCAATCCTGTCGCAGTTGAGTCTCTGGGGAGCCGGACTCGCGACTTTGCAGCTTCAAACGTGAGACTGCTCAACAAGGACTGCAACGATGCTGTGCAAGACCTCCGGAGAGAGCTGCCGCCGTCGTCCCTGGATTTCTGTTTCATCGATCTTCTCAACTGGGAAATCAGATTCGAGGCGATTCGCGCGCTGGCTGCTGACAGACGCATGGATCTGGCCATAACCTTCCATACCGGCAGCATGAAGAGAGTGAAGCATGATCCTCCTGCGGAGCTCGACGACTTCTTCGGCGACAGGAAATGGCGGGACGAGTGTCTTGGCTCCCGAGCTAGGGCTGGGAAGATAGGACGCAGCCTTCTGGATGCATATCGAAGGCGGC
>CAZNMB010000061.1:0-8659 GCA_964574095.1 uncultured Dehalococcoidia bacterium | reverse complement strand
CACCGGACGCGTACTCCACCCCATCAATCTCAGCTGACACAACGAGTCCTTCGATCGCGGCCTCTCCGTTCACCCACACCTGGCCCCAGAACTTCTGGCCGGGCTGCGGCACCGCCCAGACTGACGCCGCGAGGCCGGCGATCAACGCCACGATCAACAGGAGCCCGAAAGCGCCCGCCGCAATCCGTCGGTTCCCCTTGCCGCGATCAAGCTTCGACTTCATGATACACTCTCCCATAAGTCTCAGAATCAACTCTCTGCAATGCCCGCATTATACCCGATCTGTCACCTAACATCACCCCCCTTTGCCTCACGTTGCCCCACTCTTCCTACCACTATGGCAGGCGCAGGCAGCGCGCAGAGCGGCCGTATTTGACACCCCGCAGCAGCGCGAGTTAACCTAGTAATTGAGACTCCATTGAAGAGAGAACGTTGAACCCGAGACTATACGAGATCAGGTGGCACGGGCGGGGAGGCCAGGGGGCGATAACAGCCGCCAAGATTCTGGCTCACGCGGCCTTCCTCGCCGGCTACCGGGGAGTGACGGCCGCGCCGACCTTCGGCGCTGAGAGAAGGGGGGCTCCGGTGAGCGCGTCCACCAGGGTCTCCCGGGACCCGGTGATGGTCGTGTCCCAGGTGGAGGAGCCCGATGCGGTCGTGGTGCTCGACCAGACCCTGCTGAAGCACGACGACGTCACCAGCGGCCTTCGCGACGGGGGCTGGGTCATAGTCAACTCCCAGCAGGGGCCGAAGGACCTCGGGATCAAGGGTAACTTCAACGTCGCCACCGCCGACGCCACCAGGGTGTGCCGCGAGCTGGGTCTGACGGTCGCCGGACAGACTGTAGTCAATACGGCCATACTGGGCGCCTTCGTCCGCGCGACCAGTCTCGTGGACATGCCCAGCCTGGAGCAGGCCGTACGTGACAGGTTCCCCGGCAGAGCCGCCGGCAAGAACCTCGCGGCGATTGACAGGACCTACAAGATGACCAAGCTGAGAAAGGCAGGACAGCGGGTTTCGGCGGGCCTGGATCGGCCGAAGGAACAGTCGGGGACAGCGCAGAGCAATGAGTGAACGGGAAACGATGCACACCAGAGGCTGCGAGCACATCTGCGGCGAATCGTCGCAGGGGATAGGCGAGGCGGGGCGGACGGGGGAGTGGCGCAGCGCGCGCCCGGTTGTGGACAACGAGAAGTGCGCCCCCGCGCGGAAGAACAAGCCTTCCTGCTTCCTCTGCTGGCTGTACTGCCCGGACGCCGTCATAAGCAAGAGCGTGCCCATCAGCATCAACCTCGATTACTGCAAGGGCTGCGGCATCTGCGCGGCCGTCTGTCCCGCGCAGGCGATTGCCATGGTGAACGAAGAGGAGTTCGAGTCCTGATGGCGGTGCAGCGGAAACACGATATCAGGATACTGGAAGGCAACCACGCCGCCGCTGCCGCGGCGAAGCTTTGCCGCGTGCAGGTGATCGCCGCCTACCCGATCACTCCCCAGTCGCCGGTCACGGAGAAGCTCTCCGAGTACGTGGAGAGCGGGGAGCTCGATGCCGAGTACATCGCTGTCGAAAGCGAGCACAGCGCCCTCGCGGTCTGCTCGTCAGCGTCCATAGCGGGGGCGAGGACGTTCACCGCCAGCAGCTCGCACGGCCTGGCGTACATGCACGAGATGCTGCACTGGGTGGCGGGCACACGCCTGCCCGTTGTCCTGGCCTGTGTCAACCGCGCCATCGGGGCCCCCTGGAACGTGCTCAACGACCAGCAGGACTCCATATCGCAGCGCGACACAGGCTGGATACAGGTCTACGCGCGCAACAACCAGGAGATTCTCGATTCGGTGATCCAGGCCTACAGGATCGCGGAGTCGGTGTACGTCCCCGTCATGGTCTGCTATGACGGCTACATCCTGTCCCACACGGACATGCCGGTGGACGTTCCCTCCCAGCAGGACGTGGACGCGTTCCTGCCGCCGCACAGGCCTCACACGGTGCTCGACCCGGCCAACCCCAGGAACTACAACCTCGTCACCCTGGCGAACCCCAGGGTCAACGCGGAGGGCGTGCTCTGCCACGGGTACATGGAGATCCGGTACCTGCTGCAGGAGGCCCTGCAGGACTCGAGGGAGACCATAGCGCAGGTGGGACGGGAGTTCGGCGAGATGTTCGGCCGGAGCTACGCCCGCCCGCTGTGGGAGGACGGCCTGGACGGCGCCGACGTGGTCATGGTGGCCATGGGCAGCCTCGCGATGGAGGCGACGGTGGCCGCGGAGACGCTCCGTGACGAAGGCCACAAAGTCGGGCTCGTGGCGCTGAGAGTGTTCCGGCCGTTCCCCAAATCGGAGGTGGTGCGGGCGCTGAAGGACGCGCGCCTCGTCGTGGTGTTCGACAAGAACATCAGCTACGGCTCGGAGGGCGCGACCTGCTCCGAGATCAAGGCTGCCCTCTACGGCAACGGCCCCGGCCCGGCGATACGGAACTTCATCGTGGGGCTGGGCGGCCGGGACGTCAAGGCCAGGGAGCTCGCGGACGCGGTCAGAAGGTCGCTGGCGTCGCTTGAGGAAGGCGTGCCCAACCTCGAGTACCCGGAGTGGATCTGCTACATATGAGGAATCGCGAACATTGAAGACCAACGCGGTCAATCTCACCGAGACGGAGTACATGCTGCCGGGCAACAGGGTGTGCCCGGGGTGCGCCCTCTCGCTGGCCTACCGGCACATACTGAAGGCCCTGGACGGCCGGGCTGTGGTGACGGTGCCGGCGAGCTGCCTCACGGTGCTTCACGGTATGTACCCGGTGACGTCCGTCGCCGTTCCCTGCGTCAACACGCCGTTCGCTTCCACCGGCGCGTCGGCCACCGGCCTCGTCGCCGGACTCAAGGCGACGGGCAGGACCGACCTGACCGTGGTGGCGATCGCCGGAGATGGAGGCACGCACGATATCGGCATCCAGGCGCTGAGCGGCGCCACCGAGAGGGAGAGCGACTTCATCTACATCTGCTACGACAACGAAGGCTACATGAACACCGGCAACCAGCGCTCGGGCTCCACGCCTCTGGGCGCCATCTCGGGTACCACGCCCATCCTGGGCAAGCGGCAGAACCCCAAGGACATGGCCGCGATCATGGAGGCCCACGGCATCCCCTATGTCGCGACGGCCAACGCCGCCTATCCCCTCGACCTGTACGACAAGGTCTGCAAGGCGATGGCCATCAAGGGCACCCGGTTCATACATGTCTTCACGCCCTGCCCGCCCGGATGGCGCTTCGACTACGGCGACACCATCAGGATCGGTGAGCTGGCGGCGCAGACCGGGTGGAACGTGACGTACGAGGTGGAGGACGGCGTCTTCCGGCTCACCGCGGCGAGCGAATCGATCGCCCGGAAGGGCGGCCTGAGGCCGGTGAGGGAGTTCCTCGCCGAGCAGGGCAGGTTCAGGAACCTGACCGAGGCGCAGGTCAGCGCGCTGCAGGCCCGCGTGGACGCCCGCTGGCGGCGCTGCCTCGACCGTGCCGGGCTATCTGCGGCAGGTTGAAGCATCTGCTTCAACCCGGCCTGGAGCAGATGCTCCGGGCTGCCCCGTCTTGTCACGTCCCCGGACCCCTTCCCGGGACCGCATCTGCGTCGGCGAGAGCACCTGTTGTGGAGCAGCTTCTCCGTAGACTACTGCCGCCCGGGCGTCCCCGGCTCAGCCCGCCTGGAGGTCGGGGCCGGCCCCTACCGTGTGGAACAGGTGGACCAGCCGGCACTTGATCTCCACGCTGTCCGGCCACCTGGCCGAGGGCGAGATTGCCTCGGGGCGTCTGGCCAGCCTCTCATCGAAGACCGCCCGGGGAAATGCCGCACGCAGCCTCTTCACGAGGTTGTTGAAGTTGGCGAGAGGGGCGAAGGCCTTCTCCGCGCCGAGGCACGAGTAGTCAACGCCATCCTGCTGTATCTCGACGCCGGTCCGCCACGACTCCCGTTGGTAGACCCTGGCAAAACACGCCGTTTGTGCCTGTGAGCCCGTCGCGTATTCCCGGACGCTGCTCCAGATGGGTATGCCGCCGGTCAGTATGGTCGCCGGCAGGTTGAGCTTCCTCCTCGTCTTCGGGGCCTCCTCTTCTCCGCGGCTTCGCGTCCTTCCCGTGAGAAGCAGGAAGACGTCATCCGCCCCCATCCTCCTCTCCTCGCCGGCTTTGTCCCGGAAGGATACCTCGCCCTCGCCAAACTCGATTGCGTGCGCTCTGAAGCTGCGCGCAGGGTCGTGGAGCTGGGAGTGCCTGCAGACGGCCGCCGCCAGGCCCAATTCCCTCAGCCTGCGGGCAGTTGATTCGGCCGCATCGGCGCTCTGGCAATGGGCGATTACCCTCGGGATGTCTCCGGCCAGCAGCAGGCGCGTGTCGACTATGTCCCTGCCTACGATGGCCGCCACCTGCTCGACCAGGCCCGCCTCCAGGATTCCCGGCGGCGCTATCGCGACGTGTATCGTTTCAACCTCGGACATCTGCGACCCTGCCTCTTCGTCCGGGACCGGATCGGCACCGGTCACCCGAATATGCCACCGCGACATGCTTATGTCAAATGCAGGCCGCTGCCATCGAGAAGAGCAGTGTGGCGAAGAAGCCGGGAAGATGTGTCCAAAGCCGGTGGGGAAGCTCTGCGTCAATCTGAACAGAACCCAAGCCTGCGCCTCGACTCAATCCATATGTTCCGGCGCCCTTCTCGCGGGCTCCTTCCCCGTCAGCACCATCGCGAAATGCTCAACCTTCCCGCGGGTCCTGGGGTCCATGTCATGCCAGCGGACCAGGAACTCCTCCTCCGTCATCCACGTGCGGCGGGGCGATGCCGGGTCCTCGAAGACAATGATACGGTCCTGATGGCCGACTACCACGACATAGTGGCCGAGGTCGTACGCCGATCTCCATTCTTCCAGGGTCATGTACCTCTCGGCCCATGCCTGCACGATCACGATTACCGGATAGCCTTCATCCACGAACCCCTTGAGCTGCTCCAGGGAGACCCCTTCCGAGGCGAACACCGTGAAGCCTTTCCGCTCCGCCAGGGCAACCATGTTGGAGCAGTCCGTGCCGTTCTCGTCGGTCTTCAGCTCCTGCAGCAGCTCGTCTTCCCGCATGTCCACGCCGTAGTACTCCATCACCACTTGAAGCGCCTTTGCTCCACAATCGAAATCGAACGTCTGCCTGGCAATCCTCAGGTCTATCACAGGTCGTTCCTCAGTGCCGGCCGCCTATCTTCCCGGCCATCGCGCACAGGGCTTCCGCGAACGCTCGCCTCAGCGTCTCCATCGCCTCGAAGTCCGGAGCGCGGCCCTCCTTCATGTAGAGTCTCTGGTTGGTCTCCTGCAGGATGGCCGGGACCCGGTCACCGACCCTCGTCACGGCATTGACGGAGTGTTCACCGCACACGTGACCATATACGCCGTGATACTCCGACTCGTTCACCGTCACCTTCACCCAGGGCAGCCTTTTCGCCAGCTCGCCGGCGTAGCTCTCTATGAACGCGTCGGGGCAGAAGTACGTCCGCCCCTCACCCTGCCGGGAAAGCTGGAAGCTCATCAGCTCTATCTGGTTGTCCGCCACCCCCCTGGCCGTAATCGTGGAATGGGCATCGAGCATGAACGTCCTGCCACGGGCGATCTCTTCACTTATGCCCTGATGGAACACCCGCAGGTATTTCGCGGAGAGGTGCTGCCGCAGCGTGTGATCCGGCTCATGTCCGGGCCGGTATACCGGCTCGTGGAACGCATCCTCGAGCGGCACGCACTCGTCCAACCGGTCGGGGTGCCTGTTCGCCTCAAGAATCAGGCTGCAATATGGAAACGCCAGATGGGAATTGCCCAGCATATCGCGAAAATCGTAGAGCCAGTTGGTGTACCAGTCGACGTTCCTCATCAGCCTCGGGAACTCGCGGGAAAGGGAATCGAGGGGTATCTCGCCGGGAATGAGCATCCCGCTGTGCGGTATGACGACCAGCATTCCTTCGAATTCCACGGGGGCCCTCGCATTCATGGCGCGAAGCTGCATCACGCCCGCGTGCCCGGGGAAGGCCGCGGCCGGCGACCTCCGCAGCTATGTGTCACAGCCCGATGTTCGCAGCGATCTTCTCCAGTTGGAAATCCGCGTCTCCCAGGACAACCTCAGCCCCGGGGACGCGACGGTAGTACAGGCCGATGTCGTGGTCCATCGTGAACCCTATGGCCCCGTGTATCTTGACCCCGCCCAGTGCAATCCTCCTGTGAACGTCATTGGCCTTGGCTTTGGCCATGGCAATCTGCACATCACAGGGAGCGCCCTCACTCACGAGCCACGCCGCCTGGTAGACCAGGAACTGCAATCCCTCCATGTCGATGAACATATCGACCAGCTTGTGCTGTATTGCCTGGAAAGAACCGATCGGCTTGTCAAACTGTACCCTTTCCTTGGCATAGTTGGTTGTCATGTCCAGTACCGCCTGACAGGCCCCGGATACCTCGGCGCACTTCAGTATCGTGCCTCTTCTAATGGCACTCTCGACCACATCCCAGCCCTTGCCCTCCCGGCCAAGGACGTCTCCCTTCGAGACCCGCACGTTCTTGAGACCCACCTTGCCCAGGTTCTCCCCGGTCAGCGTCGGGATTGCCTCGACCTCTATGCCCGGCATCCTCGCGTCAACGATGAAGCATGTCAGGCCCTTTGCCCGCGCTTTGCCTTCACCCGGCCCGGCCACGACCAGGAAGAAATCAGCCACATTGGCGTAGGGCACGAAGAGCTTCTCCCCGTTGAGCACGTAGCCCCCGCCTTCGAGCTTCGCCGTGGCGTTGATTGCCGATGCCCTGTAGCTGCCGGAAGACTCCGTGATCGCCAGCGACCAGATCTTCTCGCCCGCCGCTATCGGAGGCAGATGCTTCGCCTTCTGAGCGTCACTGCCACACTCGAGTACCGGCAGCGCGCACAGCGCTACGGTGGAGAAGAACGGTCCGGGGAGGATGTTCCGGCCCATCTCTTCCATCAGGACCACCAGGTCCATGAAGCCGGCGCCGGCGCCTCCGTACTCCTCGGGAAGGACAAGCCCCATCCACCCCATTCCCGCCATGGCGCGCCACATCTGAGGGTCGTACCCCTTCTCGTCCCGCTCGAGCTCCCTGACCCTGGTCTTCGGACATTCATTGGCCAGAAAGCGCCTGGCCCCGGTGCGGATCATCGTCTGCTGTTCGGAGAAGTTGAAGTCCATTGCAGTCACCTTCGTCTCTAGTATGATTTGGGCAGCCCCAGCCTGAACTGCCCGATGATGTTCTTCTCGATCTCATCCGTGCCGGCCGCGATGGCCAAGCCGGGGAATATGAGATAGAGGCGCTGGACCATGCCCCTGACTTTGGCATAGGCGGAGTCCTGGTCCACCTGCGAGTAGGCCCCCAGTATCCGCGTGCCGGTCGCGGCCATCTGTTCCACTACATAGTCGCCGTAGGCCTTGTTCCGGGAAGACTCATAGACCGGGATCGCGCCCTGGCTCATCTTCCAGGTGATCTCGTAGCAAAACATCTTCAGGGTCTCCAGGTCAACCGCCCTCTCCGCCAGCTCGCGCCGGGTCTGGGAGTCCTGTGACAGCGGCTTTCCATCGCGTTCAGTCTCCCCCACGAACTCCACGAGGGCATCGAATACCCGTTTGCCCGCCCCGTAGATCTGGGCGCCGGTGCTGTGCCTTTCGAAGGCCAGCGACTGCATCAGGTGATACCAGCCCCGGTTCTCCGTGCCGACGAGGTTGTCCGCCGGAACGCGGACATCGTCGAAGAAGACCTCGTTGAAGATGTGGACTCCCGAGTAGTTCAAGAGGGGCTTCACGGTCACGCCGGGGCTCGTCATGTCCACGATCAGAAGGCTGATGCCGTGCTGCTTCTTGGGAGCACCGGGGTCCGTTTTCACCGCGAGCCAGCACCATCGGGCGCGGTGGGCGCAGCTGGTCCAGACCTTCTGCCCGTTGACGATGTACTCGTCACCCTCCCGCACGGCCCGCGTCCGGATATTGGCGAAGTCCGAGCCGGCGTTGGGCTCGCTGTAGCCGGTGCACCAGACGCCGTCAGGTTCCCCCGAGGCAATCGCCGGCATGTACGTCCGCCTCTGCTCCTCGTTGCCGTAGAGCATCAGGGACGGGCCCACCCACGCGGTCCCGCTGATGCCCATCGAAAGGCCCGGGATTCCCCAGTAGGAGGCCTCCATCGTGAGGACCATCTGCTCGAAGTAGGAGGCCTCCTGACCCCCGTACTCCCTGGGCCAGGCCATCACCAGCCAGCCCTTTTGAGCGAGCTTCTTGGAGATCGACATGGAGAACGCCCAGTCCTCGTCCCGGCTCTCCTCATCCAGACCGCCTACAATGAAGTCGGCCGGTATCTCCTCCCTGGCGAACCTGCGTATCTCTTCCCGCAATGCCTCTTCTCTTTCGCTCAGTCCGAAATCCATTTGCCTTCCTCCCTGTTCACAGGCTGTCGGTGGCCGTCGTGGGACAGTCCGGTTGCTGTCCCGGTGAGGCCGGATAGAGCCGCCTCATCCGGCCATGAGCGTAGTCTACCACCTTCAGGCCCGTGTTTCTAACCGGTTCCCAGACCGAAGGGCGGCCCATCGCTGGTGCCCGAACCATAGCTAGTCTCAGTTCTTCTTCATTGTCGGGCGTGCATCTCGGGCCTGCACGACTC
>CAZNMB010000060.1:0-8699 GCA_964574095.1 uncultured Dehalococcoidia bacterium | reverse complement strand
AGCCACACCGACTCCGAGCCTTCGACCAGCGCCCGAAGCAGAGGCTCGAGGGCTTCACTCCCGATCACGATCAACCCTTCGGCGGCCAGCCATCGGACGTCGAACATCTTGTCTTCCAGCGCGGAAACCAGGGCCTGCGCCGCGACGGGATCGCCGATCTGCCCGAGGGCCTTGGCCGCTTCCCAGCGCACCCACTGTGTGGGGCTCGCCAGTGCCTGCACCAGCGCCGGCACGGCGTTCGCACCCATGGTCACCAGAGAGCGACGGGCGCGAACGCGTGTCACGCCGTCCTTGCTGGCCAGGCCGGCAACGAGGGACTCGATGGTCTCCATGTCTGCGCCCCTCGGTCGATCCACATTGTGTCCGCCCAGCGGAGCATCGTGTTGCGCCATCATTCTTTCCTCCTAGTCTCTCCCCTGGACTCATCGGGGTGAGCATCTGCCGTAATCGCCTACGAAGCACGGGCTCATTATAGCAACATACTCGGCTCACACACAACTCGCAGGACTACTTGCCATGCAAAGCCGAGGCTACGTATTTTGAAGACCGTCAGCCACGACGGCGGGAACGTGTGGTACCGCGTCACGATTCGATGCCTGGGACGGGTATGATTCTGAAGTCGACGTGAATGTCCTTGATGCTCCTGAGTGCGCTCCGACGCTTCGTCTGGAAGAGGTCACGTGCCACGCTGAAGGCCTCTCCGGCCAAGATGAGGCCACTCGCATGGGCTTCGATGTCCCGGCCACCATGCTCAGTTCCGAGCCGGACCCGATATTCCGTGAACGGGAACCGGTCGCCGCCCGGTGGGGAGTGAGCGCCGGGGCGCGGCCTCAGTGCGTGGCGCCTCGGAAGAAGATGCCGAGAAAAGGCTCTTCCAGCAGAAGGACCTGGGCCAGCTTCAGTGCCAGGTCGATATTGCCCGGATCATGAGTCCAGGGCTCGATGGTGGATGACGACGGCAGTTGCACGGGTTCTCCTTCGTGCAGGTAGCTGGCCCGCTCTCTGATCGTCGCGAAGAGCTCCGGGGGATTGAATGTGGTGCATGGGGTGAGCACGCTGATGAACGAGAAGCCGGCGTGTTTGATCCCTTCTTCGATGAGCCAGGAGAGATGCCGGACGTCGGTTGAGATTCCCTGGGCGACGAAGCTCGCGCGAGTCGAAGCGCTGAAGGCGACCATGTCCAGCAGGGGATCGACCGGAGGGTAGGACTCCTGGGAGAGAAAGGGGCCCTCACCACGTCTCAGATGCGGCGTCGTCGGGCTGACCTGGCCCTTGGTGAGCGCGTAGACGAAGTTGTTGACCATTATGCATGTGATGTCCATGTTCCTACGCACTGCGTGCGGGAGGTGCCCCGCTCCGATGCTGAAGAAATCACCGTCGCCTCCGATGGCGATGACGGTCAACTCGGGTCTGGCCAGCTTCGCACCCTGTGCGACCGGCAGAGCCCGGCCGTGGATGCCGTTCAGACCATATGTGTCTATGTAGGCGGGAATCCTCGATGAGCAGCCTATGCCCGAGACGATGAAGGTGCTGTGGTTCGGAATCCCCAGATCGGGCATTACGTGCCTGGTCAGGGCGGTCAGCAGTCCGAAATTGCCGCAGCCCGAACACCACACGGGCTTCACGCCGGTCCTGTAGGCGGGCTCTCCGGTCACGACACGAGCCTTTCAATGGGCTCCGCCAACTCCGCCCGGGTGAAAGGCCGACCGCCGGGCCGGGAGTAGACCCGGGTATCACGCGGCAGATCGACCAGCGAGCGCACGTAGCGGTGGAACTGGCCCGAGTAGTTCATCTCGACGATGAGCAGCCTGCTCACCGAGCTCGCGAATTCCTCGACCTTGCCGGGCAGGGGATGTACCAGCTGGGGGATGCACAGCTTGACCCTGCCGTCGAGGCCGAGTTCGTGGATGGTCTCCAGCACGAAAGACGCCGACGAGCCCCAGGACATGATCCCGATATCGGACTCATCCGCACCGGCCACGATAACCAAATCATCCCGCTCCCGGAGCGGGGCAAGCTTGGCGGACCTCTTGTGATGCAGCGCTTCGTTGGTCCCGGCGTCGAAAGTCGGCGCGCCCCCGTCATCGTGCGCCAGGCCGGATGTCCGGTAGGTGAGCCCTTCGTCGCCGGCGACGGACATTGGCGATACGTGGTCCGTTGTATGAGCGTATCTGTGGTAGCCGCCGGCGTCTTCCCGGGTCGGGCGTCTCACGGTCTCGACACGGTGGTCTCTCTTGATGAACTCATCATCGAGAGCGACGATAGTCTGTCCGAGCCATTGATCTGAGAGCAGGATCACCGGCGTCTGGCAGCTGCAGGCGATGTTGAATGCTTCGATCGACAGTGAATAGCAGGCGGCCACATGATGGGGTGCGAGGACGACCCTCGGGGCTTCGCCGTGGCCGCCATACACGGCGTGATAGAGGTCCGACTGCTCGGACTTGGAGGGGATACCTGTTGACGGCCCGCAGCGCTGAACGTCTACGATCACCATCGGGATTTCGGCGGCCGAAGCGAGGCCGATCGTCTCTGTCATCAGGTCCAGTCCGGGGCCGCTGGTGGCGGTCATGGCCTTCGCCCCGGCTAGCGAGGCCCCGACGATCATCCCGATCGCAGCGATCTCATCTTCCGCCTGAAGGTAGCTCTGGCGGTCCCCCGAAAGCGCTCTCTGCATCTCCTGCATGATCTCCGCTGCGGGTGTTATGGGATAGCCGAAGAAGGCATTGCACCCTGCCCGCAGGGCTCCCAGCGCCACTGCCTTGTTGCCATGCAAGACCAGCCTGGTCGTCCTGTCCTCGGCGGGGACGAGGTCCAGTCCTGCCGGCGAGAGAGTACCTGCGAGGCGTACGCCTTCCTCAATGGCAGGCATCCTGTCCTGCAGCAGGCGCAGGTCCTTGTCCTGCACGATCGCATCACTCATGCCGTCGGCGGACAGGCTGAGGAGTCGGCTCAGCAGGCCAAGTGCCACTATGTTCTTGTCCTGAGCCGACCCCGTCACGCTTGTGGCCATCTTCGAGAAATCCACGGAATGGGATGCAGCCGGGAGGTCGATTCCCCGCGGTGGTGCGCCCTCATAGAAGACCAGCGAGGCGTGTGTGAGAGCGAGTTCGTCATCGAACTCGCGGTACTTGTCCCACGAGAACGACACGAGAACGTCGAGAGTATCCTTGGGCATCGAGGGATGCCGGGCATCCAGGCCGAGCTTGACTGCGGAGCCGCCGCCCCTGATCTGCGCCCCGTAGTATCTGGACATCTGGCCGAAGTAGCCCTGAGCAGCGGCAAGCCTCTGGAGGAGGCTTCCGAGCACCACGACGCCGTCGCCCCCTGCGCCCACAATACCGATGGTCACTGAGGACTGCACGCTATGACCTCACGCGTCTCATCTTGTCAATCTGACGCTTTCCTTGCGGTTGACTCTACCGGTTTCGGCGGGGCTTTGCAACAGATGCGCCGGCGGCGAATCGGAGGGGGCACCGTCGCAAACGGGAAAGGGCCACTCCAGCGAAACCCATTCTCCGCGCGCCGCGCGGCACCGGAAGCAAACGTCGGCGCGCTGGACACTGGGCGGCAGCCGTGCTATCCTAGCATCACCGGCGTGATGCCTGGAGAGGAGTTGGGAACACGGCGAGGAGGACGTATCGAATGGAATGACGCCGCAGCGCGGCATGGCCAGAGAGTTCTGTCTGCGCAATCCAAGCAGATAGACACCATCTTCGAGATTCCCGTAGAGTCATCCGCAAGTACCTTTTTCCGGTGCTCATGCTTCTCGCCTACTTTCTCTACTACCCGGCCAGCCGAGCAAGATCCTGATGTCCGGCGGCGTTTGTTTCGCCGCGCCGGCGACAGCGGCGCAAGACCCTCTGACTTGCCGCATTGCGTCGGACGGGGGGAAGCCGAATCAGATGACGGTAGCAGGCAGCGAAACACATATGAAGATAGAGATCGACCCGAGGCAAGTGTGCCGCTACCTGGGGTACAGGGCCGACGTTGAACCGTCGCCACGCATCGCCTCGCTGCTCGACGAGTGCATGGGGCTTGCCCGGCAGCTGTTGCAACCGTCATACTCGCATGCTTTCAAAGAGATTCAAGCCGTTCGCGGCCCAGAGGTGTTCATCGGAGATGGGCTTGTCCTTCGGAGCCACTCGATCTCCCGGTTGCTCAGCAGGTGCGCGAAGGTTGCCGTGTTCGCGCTCAGGATCGGTGGCGCTCTGGAGGAACAGTCGGGACGGCTGGCGGACAAGGGTCTCATTGTCAAGGCATACGTACTCGACGCAATAGGGTCGGCCGCTGCGGAGAAGCTGGCGGATCTGGTGCAGGACAGCATAGCGAGTGAGGCCGAGGCTGAGGGACTCTGCATCAGCCGCCGCTTCAGCCCCGGCTACTGCGACTGGGATATCGGCCAGCAGCAGGCGGTGTTCAGCGCCATGGGGAGAGAATCGGCCGGGGTCCGTTTGACCGAAGACTGTCTCATGGTGCCTCAGAAGTCCGTTTCCGGCATCATCGGCGTGGGCCCGCGCGACGGGGGAGTCGATACCTACAACCCCTGCGACACGTGCGGCAAACGTACTTGCCCGTGGAGGAGGAAGTGAGCAGATGATTCGAAGAGGCCTGCCCGGCGGCAGCTTCAAGCCGCTGACCGAGGACTCCATTCGCATGATTCACGAGACTGTGATGCGCATCGTCGAGGAGGTTGGCTTCCAGGTCCATTCCGACGACGGCCTGGAGCTCTTCCGGGAAGCCGGGGCGCGCGTGGACGTGGAGAAGCGCCTGGTTAGGATGTCACGCGACAAGGCCATGGGGCTCATAGAGACGGCCCCTTCAGTGATCCGGCTCTGCGGCCGGGATGAGAAGCACGACATAGAGCTGGGCGGGAACCGCGTGTACACCGGCACCGGCGGGACCGCGCTCAACGTCTATCGCCAGGAGACCGGAGAGAAGACCCCGGCCACACTGGACGACCTGAGGCGGATCGCCAGGCTCGTTGACCAGCTGGAGAATATTCACCTCTTTCTGCTGCCCACCTATCCGAACGATGTGCCCGTGGAGCGGGTGGACGTCAACCGCTTCTATGCGGGGCTCGACAACACCGCCAAGCACATCATGGGCGGGCTCTACACCTACGACGGACTGAAGCAGGTGATCAAGATGGCGGAGATCGTCGCTGGCTCCGCCCGGAAGCTTCGCGAGCGCCCGATCATATCCATGATCGCCTGCACCATAAGCCCGCTGAAGATCGACCGGGCGTACGGCGACTTCATGATCGCCATCGCCAGGAGCGGCGTTCCGGTGGTCTGTCCGTCCGAGCCGCTGTGCGGCGCGACGTCTCCCGTGACGCTCGCCGGCAACGTCACGATGCAGACAGTCGATTCGCTCATGGGCGTGATGCTCACGCAGCTCGCGAGCCCCGGCGCGCCCGTTATCCTCGGATCCGTGGCCACAAGCACCGACCTGGGCAATTTCAACTACCTTGCCGGCTCCGTTGAGATGGGCCTCATCAACGCGGCGGGCGCGCAGATGGCCCAGTTCTACAAGCTTCCCTTCTATGCCACGGGGGGAATGACCGATTCGAAGGTGGTTGACGCCCAGGCCGGCTATGAGTCCGCCATGACGAATCTGCTCTGCGCCCTCGCGGGCGCCAACTTCATTCACGATGCCGCCGGTCTCATGGAGTTTGCCCTGACAGCGTGCTACGAGAAATACGTCGTGGACAACGAGATACTGGGGATGGTGATGAGGGCGGTCGAAGGGGTGAATGTGAACGAAGACACCCTGGCGTTCGATCTCATCAAGGAGGTCGGTCCCGGCGGCAACTTCGTCACCGCGAAACACACCAGGCACTACATGCGGCGGGAGCACTACCAGCCGTCGCTGAGCGACAGGAACAGCAGGCCTGACTGGGAGGCGAAGGGGAGCAAGCATACCTGGCAGCGAGCCGCTGAACGTGTCAACGAGATTCTGGCGAAAGACGGCTACAGCCTGCCGGCCGAAATCAGGGCACGAGTGATGTCGGAGATCTCCGGCATCGCTGATTGAGGTGGAGCTTCGATATGCTGGTCATCGGTGAGAAGATCAACGCGTCCAACAAGTCGGTCGGAGAGGCCATCGCGGGCAAGGACCGCCAGTTCCTGCAGGAGCTGGTTCGAGAGCAGGATGCCGCCGGCTCCGATTTCATCGACATAAACGCAGGCGCGGGGCTGGGCGCGTGGGACAGCGCGGCGGCCGCGATGGAATGGCTGGTGGATCTGGCGCAGGACGCGACGGACAAGCCATTGACCATCGACAGTGACGTGCCGGGCGTCATCGAGGCCGGGCTGCGCAAGTATCGGGGCGACACCGTGATGATCAACTCGGTGAACGCCGAGCCCGGGAGGCTGGATGCCATCGGCCGGCTTGCCGCGGAACGGCAGGCGCTGCTGGTGGCGCTCGTCATGGGTGAAAGCGGAATACCCAGCACTGTCGAGGCGCGGGTGGACGCCAGCGAGCGGATAATGGAGCACCTGACAAGGCTCGGGGTCGGGGAGGACCGCGTCTACTTCGATCCCCTCGTTCTTCCCATCTCGGTCGATGCGGGACAGGGACTGGTCACTCTGCGGACAATCGAGCGCATCAAGGCCCGCTTCCCTTCGTCGAAGACCGTGATGGGGCTGAGCAACATATCGTACGGGCTGCCGCGGAGGGGAATGGTCAACCGGGCGTTCCTCCTCATGGCGGCAGCCGCCGGGCTCGACGCTGCGATCCTGAATTCGCTCGACTCGAAGATGATGAGCATTGTCAGAGTCGGGGACATGCTCACGGCGAAGGACCCGTCGTGCAAGGCATTCATCAAGGCCCACAGGAGGGGTGTCCTGGTGGACTAGGCCGTGCGCGAGGGAGTGACAATCAGACAGGAGAAGTGAAGTGCCCAGAGAAGGAGTGCTGGTCCAGAACCCTCACGAAAGGATGAGCAAGGCGCAGGTCTTGCAGATTCACGGGGCATCGATTCAGATTCTCGATGACCCCGGTCTGGTCTGCTTCAATCGAGCGGCGGCCGAGGTATTCCGGGGCAGCGGGGCGAAGGTGGAGCCCGTCTCCGGCAGCGACCACCCCACCTGGTTGGTGAGAATACCGGAGAAGGTCGTCGCCGATGCCCTCGACGCTGCTCCCAAGACGGTCAAGCTGGGCGCCCGGAACCCCGACAACGCGCTGGTCATGAATGGCGACGAGCCCCGAGTCTACTTCATCTCCGGCTCCGAGACCAATATCTGGCTCGACGTTGAGTTCCCGACCTACGTGAAGAAGTCTGACCCCGGCGTGGAGATACAGGTGCCCGAGTTCCGTCCCCGGCGGGGTACGGTCGCCGACCTCTGTCAATCGGCGCACGTCTGTGAGCACCTCGAGACTCTGGACGGCTACATCCGCACCGTCAACATCCAGGACAGGGACATCACCGCGGAGAACAAGGACGTCAACAAGTACTTCGCTTCACTCAACAACACGACCAAGCACGTTATGGCGGGCCTGACCAGCCTGGGGCAGCTGGACAACGTGGTCCGCATGGCGGAGCTGATAGCGGGGGGCAAAGAGCAGCTCAGAGAGAACCCTCTCATCTCCTTCATCACATGTCTGGTCAAGAGCCCTCTGCAGTTTGTGGACGACACCACCGAAAGCTTCATTGAGATCTGCAAGCGAGGGCTGCCCGTGGTTGTCTCGTCGTCCCCTCAGGCCGGGTCCACAGCCCCGATAAAGGAAGCCGGAATCATGGCCCAGATCAACGCCGAGGTGCTGGCAGGCATAGCCCTGGGCCAGTTGGTCAATCCCGGTACGCCCGTCCTCTATGGCAGCGTGCCCGTGAGGGCCCGCCTCGATACGCTCGCCGACTCCTACGGCGCTGTCGAGACCAGCCAGTACAATGTCGATTGCGCTCAGATGGCCCGGTTCTACCACCTGCCGAACTACTCCACGTCGGGCGTCTGCGACCCGAAGACGCCCGGGGCGCAGTCGTCGATAGAAAGGCTGCTGTCGGATGTGCTCGTCACGATGGCCGGGCCGCAGTTCCTGCACTGCGCGTACGGCCTGCTCGACTGCAACTCCATCTTCTGCCTGCTCCAGGCCGTGATCGACGATGCCCATTTCAGGATGATCAAGTTCTTCCTCAGGCCCCCGCGCATCGATGAGGCGGAGATCGCTGAGGTGCTCAAGCAGATAAGGGAAGTGGCGGCGACCCCGCAGAAGCTGTACATCAGCTACATCCGGCGCGTGATGCGCTCCGGTGAGCTCTTGATGCCCTATCCGTTTGAGGGCGCAGGAGACAGGGACGACGTGTTCCGGCTGGCGTATGACCGGATGCAGGAGCTGCTGGCGAAGCCGGTGGAGCACGTAGACGAGGCTGCGACGAGGAAGATCTTCGAGGAAGTGCCTGGCCTTCTGCCGAGGCTGAATGTGTACAAGGAGAGGTGACAGGAATGAGCGAAGACATCATAGCGGCCCTCAGAGAGAACGTCATCCAGGGCAGGAAGACCCGGGATGATGAAGGTATCGATGAGGACATGACAGGCAAGCCCGGGGTGCTGGAGTTGACCCAGGCGGCGCTGGAGAAGAACATCGATCCGAGGACCATAATAACCGGGGGTCTCACCGCCGGGATGCAGGTGGTCGGCGAGAAGTTCTCCTCGAAGGAGTATTTCATTACGGACATGCTGTCGTCGGCTGAGGCCGTGGGT
>CAZNMB010000059.1:3819-8756 GCA_964574095.1 uncultured Dehalococcoidia bacterium | reverse complement strand
GGCCGTCGACATAGTCGTCGTCAGGGAGAACACCGAGGACTTGTATGCCGGCGTCGAGTTCGAGCGTGGCACCCCCGAGGCTTCCGAACTGATCCGCTTCATCGCCGCATCCGGGAAGGGTGACATCAGGAGCGACTCCGGCATCAGCATCAAGCCAATATCAGAGGGCGCGACGCGGAGGATCGTGACGTTCGCCTTTGAGTACGCTCGGGCCAATGGTCGGCGCAAGGTGACCTGCGGGCACAAGGCGAACATCATGAAGCACTCGGACGGCCTGTTCCTGTCCACGGCCGTTGACGTGGCGGCGGGCTACCCGGGCATCGAGTTCGAGGATGTGATCGTAGATAACCTGTGCCTGCACTTGGTGACAAACCCGGAACGATATGATATCATCGTGTTGGCTAATCTGTATGGAGACATAGTCTCGGAGCTTTGCGCTGGGCTGGTCGGAGGGATCGGAGTTGCGCCCAGCGCTAATCTTGGTGACGACACAGCGGTTTTCGAGCCTGCCCACGGCAGTGCCCCGCGATACGCCGGCACGAACAGGGTCAACCCCATGGCGATGATGCTCTCGGCAGCGATGATGCTTCGACACCTCGGAGAAGCAAAGGCAGCCGGTAGTCTGGAGAGCAGCATCGCAGCCACCATAGCTGAAGGCGTGACGGTTACCTACGACCTGAAGGCTGATCCCGGCGACCCCACAGCGGCAACCACATCCCAGGTGGCGGACGCTGTTTGCATCAAGCTGAAGGAGGCGACACATCATGCGTAAGAAGATCACCGTCGTCGGTGCCGGGAACGTGGGAGCGACCTGCGCTCAACGTCTGGCGGAACGGGACTATGCCGACATAGTCCTCGTGGACATCATCGAGGGAATGCCTCAGGGGAAGGCGCTGGACATTCTGGAGAGCGGGCCCGTCGTCGGCTTTGATTCGTATGTCGTTGGGACGAATGGGTACGATGAGACAGCGGGATCGGATATCGCCGTGATCACGTCCGGCGTAGCCCGCAAGCCGGGGATGAGCCGCGACGATCTCGTGCTGACCAACATGAAGATAGTCAGGGGCGTGACCGAGGAGCTCGTCAAGAGGTCGCCCGAGTGCATTATCATCGTTGTCGCCAACCCGTTGGATGCGATGGCGCAGTTGGCGTACAAGGTGAGCGGCTTCCCGCGAAACCGGGTGATCGGGATGTCGGGGATACTGGATACGGCACGCTTCCGGACGTTCGTGGCCCAGGAGCTGAACGTCTCGGTGTCAGATGTGGCGGCGTATGTGCTGGGGGGACACGAGAACACGATGATACCGTTGATCAGGATGGCCACCGTGGGCGGGGTGCCGCTGACCGAGGTGATGCCCCGGGAGAAGATAGCGCAGATCGTGGAGCGCACGGTCAAGGGCGGCGGCGAGATAGTCGCGCTGCTGAAGACGGGCAGCGCATTCTACGCCCCCTCGGCGGGCGCGGTGCAGATGGTCGATGCCATTGTCCTGGACAAGAAGCAGATCCTCCCCTGCGCCGCCTACCTTGACGGCGAGTATGGCGTGAAGGGCGTTTTCGTGGGGGTGCCCACCAAGCTCGGCGAGGGCGGGATCGAGGAGATTATCGAGATCAAGCTGACCCCCGATGAGCAGGCGGCGCTCAACAAGTCAGCGGACGCGGTGCGCGAGCTGCTCGCCATCATGAAGATCTAGTGGTCTGCAAGATGAGGGAGATCAAGGCCGAGGAAATCACGGACACTGTTGCCCGGCTGTGCAAGGAGGCCAACTACTATCTGGGTGAGGACGTGCTGGCTGCCCTGCGGAAGGCACGGGCTGACGAGGAGTCTCCTGTCGCCCAGCAGGTACTCGACCAGATAATCGAGAACGCCGACATAGCGGCGAATGAGCAGATGCCCCTGTGCCAGGACTGCGGCCTGGCCGTTGTCTTCATCCAGCTGGGGCAGGACGCCCATGTCGCAGGCGGTGACCTGTATGAGGCCGTGAACGAAGGTGTGAGGCGGGGATACGCGGAGGGATACCTGCGCAAGTCGGCGGCACGACAGCCCTTCTCGGCCCGGGTCAACACCAAGGACAACACGCCGGCGATCATCCACCTGGAGGTCGTGGCCGGCGACCACCTGAAGATCACTGTGGCCCCCAAGGGCGGCGGCAGCGAGAACATGAGCCGCTTCACTGTGCTGAAGCCTGCTCAGGGGCGGCCTGCGGTCATCGATTTCGTGGTGAATGCCGTGGACGAAGCCGGCGGCAACCCGTGCCCGCCGCTCGTGGTCGGTGTTGGGATTGGCGGGACCGCCGAGAAGGCGATGTTGCTGGCGAAGAAGTCCCTGCTGCGTGAGGTGGGCAAGCCCTCCCCGGACCCGGAAGTCGCCGAGTTGGAGAGCGAACTGCTGCGGCGCATCAACGCCACGGGCATAGGTGCCGGGGGCGTTGGGGGCAGAGTAACGGCGCTTGCCGTGCACGTCGAGACCTTTCCTGCCCACATCGCAAGCCTCCCGGTCGCGGTGAACATCCAGTGCCACAGCGCGCGACACAAGGAGGCCGTGCTCTAGGTGAGGTTGGATGAGAGCGATTAATCCACGGAAGACAGATTTCATACGCAAGGTCAGCGAGTTGAGCGGCCAGAACGTCAGCCTGTGCTTCCAGTGCGGTACGTGCTCGGCTGCCTGCCCCAATGCCGCCGATGTAGACCTGCTGCCGAGGCAGTTGATGAGACGGGTGCAGTTGGGCCTTGAGCGCGACGTGACGGGCGCGAAGACCCCGTGGGTTTGCGCTTCCTGCCTCAACTGCACGGTCAGGTGCCCCAGAGGGATCGACTTGGCCAGGGTGATGGAGGCGATAAGGCTGCTCAGTCTGAGGGAGAACGTAGACTACGTGAAGTTGGCGGATCTTTCTCCTGAGACCATAGAGGAGCTGCCCCAGATAGCGCTGATCAGCAGCTTCAGGAAACACACAGCTTGAGGGCCTCAATGAAGCTGAGCTACTACCCCGGATGCACGCTGAAGACCAAGGCCAGAGACCTGGAGACGTCCGCCATCGCGTCGATGGCCGCCCTTGGCGTGGAGTTGGAGGAGCTTCCCCGCTGGAACTGCTGCGGCACCGTGTACTCCTTCGCCGAGGACGACCTGATGCACCATCTGGCGTCCGTCCGGAATCTGGTGCGGGTGAAGGAGCAGGGGCACAACAAGGTGGTTACCCTGTGCGCCTTCTGCTACAACACGCTGAAGAGAGTGAACCTTCTCGTCAGAGCGGATCCGGAGAAACTGAGCGCGATGAATGCCTTCATGGACGAGGAGGCGGACTATGACGGAAGCGTCGAGGTGGTCCATCTGCTCGAGGTGCTGAGGGATGATGTCGGCTGGGACAACGTGTCGCGGCAGGTGAAGGTCCCGCTGAAAGACCTGAAGGTGGCGCCTTACTATGGATGCACGCTGCATCGGCCCGCTGAGGCCGCGATCGAACCGCCCGGCAGGCGCACGGCGCTGCCGGACCTGCTGGGCGCCCTGGGGGCCACCCCGGTGAGCTTCCCGGAGGCGGACGTCTGCTGCGGGTCGTACCAGGTCGTGGCCAACCCGGGCATCGTGCTCAATCGGACGCGCGATATCCTGACATCGGCACTGACGAGCGGCGCCGAGATCGTTGCCGTCAGTTGCCCCCTGTGCGCGTCGAACCTCGGCCTGAAGCAGCGGGAGCTGCGGGAGAAGGAGGACTTCCCCGGAATGCCCGTCGTCTACTTCACGCAGCTCATGGCCCTGGCTCTGGGCCTCGGCCCCGAAGCGTGTCTATTCGAATTGGACTATGCCGATCCCCGTCCGCTGCTGGAGAGCAAGGGGCTCCTTCCCCTTGCGGCGGTGGCGGGAGAGGGGTCTTGAAGAGGGGTTTGGAATGAGCAACGCGAAGAAAGTCAAGATGGTGGAGGGTGCCGTGTCGCAGGCCAGCCCGTCGGTTCCCGAGCCCAAGATGATCCCGATATACGTGATGGGCAAGCGGTACGAGGTCCCCGAGGGCCTGACCATCATGAAGGCGATGGAGTACGCCGGGTACAAGTTCATCCGGGGATGCGGCTGCCGCGGGGGCATATGCGGCGCCTGCGGCACCGTCTATCGCAAGCCCGGGGACTACAAGATATACACGGCGCTGGCCTGCCAGACCGCTGCCGAGCCCAACATGTACCTGACGCAGCTCCCGTTCTACCCGGCCAACCACGCCGCCTGCAACTATGAGGAACTGACGGGAGCGGCGGAGGAGATCCACAAGCTGTACCCGGAGCTGTTCCGCTGCGTGGCCTGCAATGCCTGCAGCAAGGTGTGCCCGATGGACGTTCCGGTGATGGATGTCATCGCCTACATCAAGCGCGGAGACGTGGAGAAGGCGGCTCGCGAGGCCTTCGACTGTATCCAGTGCGGCCTGTGCGCGAGCCGCTGCTTCGCCGAGGCTCCCCAGTACCACATCATGCAGTTGGCCCGAAGACTGTACGGGGGCAAGCTCGCGCCCAAGGCGCGGCACAATGCGGAGGCGGCCCAGGCGGTGAAGGTGGAGCGGAAGTACGATCCGATGTTGAAAGAGCTCATGGGCATGAGCGCCGATGAGCTGAGGAAGGCATACACCGAGCGGGAGATCGAGCCCGAGACGGCGGGTGATGACTGGCAACCCAAGGAGAGGCGGTTCCTCCTCTAGAGAAGTCCCGGCAGTTTGTTACAGGAGTAAGCCATGCCATATCCGGAGAGCCTCAAGAGGCTGATCGAGACAGTGGAGCAGACCCGGCCGGAGAGAGTGGAACGCAAGAAGGCGGGCGAGGAAGTGCCTGCCATGAGCCTCGACGAGCGCAAGGACATACTGGAGAGGTTCCACCCGGACTGCATCCCGGGAACACGGAGAGAGCTGAAGGTCGGCCCCAGCAAAGGCTATCGCATCGCTCACGAAATGGCCGACGTTCTCGAG
>CAZNMB010000059.1:0-3809 GCA_964574095.1 uncultured Dehalococcoidia bacterium | reverse complement strand
TATGCGGTGGCCCATGAGTTCGCGGATATCCTGGAGGCGAGAAGCAGGGTTGATCCGGAGCGGGTGGACCTTTCGCATCCGGACCACGAGACCGACGTCCTGGTCATCGGTGGTGGGGGCGCCGGAACAGCGGCGGCGCTGCTGGCGCAGGAGAACGGCGCCAGGGTGCTCATGGTGACGAAGCTGCGCCACGGCGATGCCAACACCATGATGGCCGAGGGCGGCATCCAGGCGGCGGACAAGCTGCGGAAGGATTCTCCCGCCTATCACTACATAGACACGCTGGGCGGCGGCCATTTCACCAACGATCCCGAGCTGGTCTATACGCTGGTCACCGAGGCTCCGGACGTCCTCCATTGGCTCGAGGGCCTGGGAATGATGTTCGGGAAGAAGGCGGATGGCACCCTGGAGACCCTGCCGGCCGCGGGATTCTGCCGGAGCAGGCTCCATTTCGCCGGTGACATCACCGGCGCGGAGATCATGCGCGTCCTGCGCGACGAGGCGCGGAATCGGCGCGACGATATCACGGTCCTCGAGTTCTCGGCCGCCGTGGACCTCGTCCTCAACGAGCACGGCCAGTGTGGCGGCGCTCTCGTCTACAATATGGAGACGGAGGAGTACTTCGTTGTCAAGGCCAAGTCCGTCGTGCTGGCAACGGGCGGAGCGGGCCGGCTGCATGTCCAGGGCTTCGTGACGACGAATCACTACGGCGCCACCGCGGACGGCATAGTCATCGCGTACCGGGCGGGAGTGCCGCTGAAGTTCCTCCACACGCTGCAGTATCATCCCACGGGCTGCATCTTCCCCGAGCAGTTGGAAGGCCTGTTGATCACCGAGAAATTCCGGGCGGCCGGCTCTCACGTGCTCAATGTCGATGGCCAGCAGTTCGTCTACGAGCGGGAACCGCGCGACGTCGAGGCGGCGGCCTACATCAGAGAGTGCCGGGAGCGCGGGAAGGGCGTGCCCACCTCCACGGGCAAGCTCGGCATCTGGCTCGACTCCCCCATGCTGGATCTGCTGTACGGCGAGGGATACGTGAAGAAGGAGTTCCCCGGGAAGACCAAGCAGTTCGGCAGGCACGGCATCGATATTTCAACCGAGCCCATGCTGGTCTATCCGACGCTTCACTACCAGAACGGTGGGCTGGAGTTCCGCACCACGGGCGAGACCGCCATTCCCGGGCTGTACGTCGCGGGGGAGGTCGGCGGCGGCATTCACGGCGAGAACAGGTTGATGGGCAACTCGCTGCTCGATATCCTGGTCTTCGGCAGAATCGCGGGATCGAGCGCTGCTGCCTTCGCGAAGGAGAAGGCACAGGACGGGAAGCTGAGCCTCGACCACGTTAAGGCCTACAACAACGAGGTCCGTGAGGCTGGGATAGAGGGCGACCGGGTATCCCCCATGCTTCTTCCCGACTACACTGATCCCAGGGTGAGGGAGCGGCAGCTCACATCTCACTACGTCGGGACCATGAGATAGGGTCAACGTAGTGCCTTCCGTATGAGGTGGTCTTATGACACTGCGCATTACTTCGCCAATCGATGCAGAGACGGTTGAGAAGCTCAGGGCCGGCGACCAGGTCCTGATCAGCGGAACCGTGTACGTCGGGCGGGATTCGGCCCACAAACGGCTTGTGGAGGCCCTCGACCGGGGTGACGAACTGCCCTTCGATATCAAGGGGCAGACGATCTACTACATGGGTCCGTCGCCGACCAAGCCCGGGCGCGTGATCGGCTCGGCGGGGCCGACCACCAGCGGCCGCATGGACGCATACGCGCCGCGCCTGATGTCGATCGGCCTGAGGGCGATGATCGGCAAGGGAGGCAGGTCAGACGCGGTCAAGAATGCGATAAGGGAGCACAAGGCCGTCTACCTGGCGGCCGTTGGCGGGGCCGGGGCCCTCGCGGCCAAGAGGATCACAAAGGCGGAGCCGGTGGCCTATGAAGAGCTTGGCCCGGAGGCCGTACTGCGTCTCGAGGTGCGCGACTTCCCGGCCGTAGTGGTCAACGACATGCATGGCGGGGACCTCTATCGGGAAGGCAAGGCCAGGTACCGGCTCCCTGCGGAGTCGGCCGGCCGTTGAACGCCGCTGGTGAGGCCAAGATCGACCTGGAGTGGAACGATGACGGCGTTGTTCCGCCGAAGGTTACTCCCGACCTGGTGTTCCTTTTCGACCGGATGATCGAGGCCACCATAGCCAAGGTCGATCCCACCCGAGGTGCCACGGTCCTCGACGTTGGCTGCGGGAGGGCGGTTGACGCGCTGCAGATCGCGCACAAGGGAGGAAGACCGGTAGGCCTGGAACCCTCCCGAACGATGCTGGGCCACTGCAAGGAATGTATTGCGGAGAGAGGCGGGGGCGTGGGCCTGGTACAGGGCATAGGCGAGCGACTGCCCTTCAAGTCAGGTTCTTTCGACTGGGTCGTGTGCAAGGGAGCGCTGGACCACTTCCCCGACCCGCACAAGGCCGTTGATGAGATGGCGCGAGTGGTGAAGCCCGACGGCAGGGTGGTGATCTCCATCGCCAACTTCGAGAGCCTCGGGCACCGGCTGGGCAGGAACGTGCATCGTCTGACGAGATGGCTGCCCCGAAGGGGGCCGGAGACGAGACAGGCCTGGGAGACACCGCCCGATCATACGCTGCGGTTCGACTACCCGCTGATCGTTGAGGTGGTCGGGTCTCATCTGGACATCGAGGAGTCGTCGGGGATTGGCCTGCTCTGGGGAGCGCCGCTGTGGGACCGGATCACCTCGGCGATGCCGAAGCGGGTATCCTACTTCATCATGGGCGCTCTGGACAGGATCGCCCGGCGCTGGCCGAGCCTGAGCGACGTTGTCCTGGTGCAGTGCCGGCGCAAGGCGGGGCAACCATAGGGGGCTCACGATGAGAACGCTGCTGATAAACCCACCCTATCCTTTCCAGGAGTTCCCGATCATTCCCATGGGCCTGCTCTATCTCGCCGCCATTCTGGAACGCCACGACTACGAGGTGGACGTCCTTGATCTTCTGGTGTCGCGATACACCAAGGACAAGATCCGGTGGAAGCTGGAGAGCTACCAGCCCGATGTGGTGGGTGTGACCGCGGTGACGATGAACTACCCCGCCGCTTCCGGGATCCTCAGGTACTGCAAGTCCGTGAACCCGGACATCACCACTGTCATCGGCGGCCCGCATGTCACGTTCGCCGCCAGAGAGACGCTCGATGAGGCCCCGTGGATCGATATAGTCGCAATGGGCGAAGGCGAGATGACCCTGCTGGACATTGCGGGCGGGAAGAAACGGGACGAGATTCCAGGTATCGCCTTCAGGTCGGGTGAGGTGAAGGTGACGCCGCCGCGGCCCCTGATCGAGAACCTTGACGAGCTGCCCCTGCCGGCGAGGCACCTGTTCCAGAGTTCGAGGTACCACGCGCTGGCGGCGCACCTCAGCCTGATAACGGGCAGAGGCTGTCCGTTCAACTGCGTGTTCTGCGTCGGCTCCAAGATGGGCGGCCGGCGGGCGAGATTCCGGAATCCGAAGCTGGTGGTGGACGAGTTGGAGCAGGGCCTCGCCCTGGGGTTCAGCGAGGTGAATTTCGAGGACGACCTGTTCACACTGAACCACAAGCACCTGCACGCGATTTGCGATGAGATGATATCGCGGAAGCTCGACCTGAATCCGTGAACGGTCAGACCTGGACGAAGGCCGCGAAGCGGATCCCCAGGTAGTTCACCAGCCCCAGGAGAAGGCTTCCTCCCACCCCCACGGCCACCCAGGAGGCGTGGACGTCCCACCCCGCCACCGTCCACAGGTGCCCCACGTCGAAGGC
>CAZNMB010000058.1:0-8814 GCA_964574095.1 uncultured Dehalococcoidia bacterium | reverse complement strand
CTTCGTCCCCACTGCTATGTCCCTCTTCTCAGCGGGCCCTAGAGCTTTTTTGACAGCACTTCCTGCAGCATCTGCTTGTCTAGAGTCAGATCAGCCACCAGGCGCTTCAATCGCCGGTTCTCATCCTCCAGCTGCTTCAACCGCCGAAGCTCGGGAACACCCATCCCCGCGAACTTCTTCTTCCAGCGGTAGAACGTCACCTCCGAGATCCCCATCTTACGGATGATCTCCGCAACCGGAGTGCCACTCTCCGCTTGGCGCAAGGCAAATGCGATCTGCGCTTCCGTGAACTGCTTCTTCTTCACCCCGGCCTCCTTTCCGAATGTAATATTCTATCAAGAATACTTACATCCGAAATGGATCAGGATCCGGGGGGCAGATCAGGGGCAAGTCCAAGACCGGGAAGCTCCAACTTCTGACGTGGTACAATGATTGGGGGCTGGCAATTGTGACTATGTAGACAGTGGCCCCAGAGGCAATGATGGAGGGAGGCAGAGGAATGGCACTGGGTGATCTGGGCAAGAAGGTTAGCGATGCACTGGCGCAAACGATCAGGGGCGCGGGAGATGTTGGGAAAGCCACAATCGATGTCGCTAGAAGCAATATGGTTGAAGGTCTTCGAGGGGTTCGTGATGTAGTCAACGAGGCAGCCGGACTGGCCGGTGATACGGTAGCCGGTGCTATACAGGCAGCGAACAAGGTCGGTGGGGAGTTGGGGTTAACGGCGAAAGGTGCCGTGATCGGTTCAATCCAGGCTGTCGGCGAGGTTACGACTGTGACTGCAGGCGTCATAACAGATACGATACGTGCAGCGATAAAGGGCACGAGCGAGGTAGGTGGGGATGTCGCCAGAGTAGCTCAGGGCGCTGCGGAAGGCGCACTGGCTACTACAAGAAGTGTCGGAGTCAGCCCTGAGGATACCGCTTTCAGCGTAGCTAGAGGGGCAATCCAGGGGGCCAGTGATACGGGGGAGGGTATCGCTTCTGTGGCCAGGTCCACAATTAGAGGGACCATGGGCGGTACAAAGGAAATCGGCGGGGATGTGATCTTGGCCATATTCAGCACAGCGCGCGGCACGATAACGGGGGCTTCGGAGGCGGGCCGCGATCTGGAGGCTGTTGCCCGGAGCGTAGTTGAGGGCGCCATCAGTGGTGCGAATGATATGGGAGTCAGTGCGGAGGAGGCAGCGTCAGCGGCAGCGTCAGGCGCCGTAGAGGCAGCCGGTGAGATTGGTGAAACCGCCATTGATACTGTCACCAAGGCTGTATCCGGCACTATCTCCGGTGTTAGGGTGACAATCAAATCCCCCTTTGGGAAGGACCAGTAGCAACCGTCATACCCGCAATCAGTTTCACTATCCTTTCCGACGAAGAAGCACCTTTGGACAAGCGAACTATTGTACCCAACCCAACTGCCGGGGGCAGGGCCGTGACTTCGCGGGGAAGTCTCAACCAGCCGACCGCACAGCCAGATCAGTGGCGGGGGCATCCGCGCTCAGCAGGGTCTCTATGGCTGCCTTCAGATCGCGGGGCTTGGAGCCGAAAGGCCCCGGACCTCCGGCGTACACGACACGACCATCTACGCCGACCAAATACAGCCGCCACGGCCTGGCGGCGTAGGCGCGATTGACCGAGTCATCCATGTCATCGACCAAGGTCGTGATCCCGTAGGCCAGCTCGGACTTGCACCTTGCCGCTGCCTGCCTGCGCTCGTCTATGGTCTTGGGATCGTAGAGGTCGATGGCGGCCTTGGACAACCGGAATCTCATTCTGGACCAGCGTAGTCTCATTATCAAGCCAATTGTGCCTCCACCAAGCCACCACCCGTCTTTCGGATGCGCTTCGCGCAGATAGACCGCAATGAACTGAACCCGATCACGATACTGCTCATAGAGATCGCGGAGACGCACGGTCCCGTCAGCGAACGGCGGTCAGGTGTAGCTGCCGAAGACCAGCGCCACCGGTTTCTTGCCCCTGAAGTCAGACAGGCGTATCCGGTTCTTGCCCTCGCTGTCGTACAGCTCGAAGTCCGGCGCAACGTCTCCCGCCTTCGGGGCAAGAGGATCGTACTGCTTCTGCCAGACGACTTCCCTATGCCTGGCCCGGATTGTCTTGAACATGGCTACCCGCCTTCTGTGGCCGCTCCGACGGGCTCTACGCGGAGCCCGCAGTTGTTGATGACCAGCCTGCCGTCGAGGAACAGCGCGGCCGCGCGGCCTCCGAGAAGGCGGGGGTCTTCGAGGGGGTCGCCGTCGAGGACCACCAGGTCTGCCGTCTTGCCGGTGTCGATGGAGCCGAACCGGCGTTCGAGGCCCATCGCGCGGGCGCTGTTGATGGTCGCTATCCGGGCGGCCTCGGCGCCGGTCAGTTGCCTGCCTTGCGGGTCCCCATTGAGTATCAGGCGGAACATCTCAAGCTCGAACCCCATCATGGCGGGGGTGCAGGGCGGGATGCCGCCATCGTTGGCGAGCGACATCTGCACGCCTCGCTCGAACAGCAGCCTCAGATTCTCGGCCCCTTGGGTGACGGCGCCGGCGTAGTACCTGAAGAACTTGACCATATTCGTCACGCCGAGCGCCTTGAACCTGCCGCGCGCGAGCCTGTCATAGGACCCGGTCACGCAGCCCCTCAACTCGGGTATGAAGAACTCGTCCGCAAGCCGGGCGTAGGTGTATGTGTTGTCCCTGAACTCGGTGAGGCGGTCCATCTGGGGGTGATTGTAACTGGGGTCACCCTCGATCTTCCATGAGAGGCCGTAGGCGACGGACACAGTCGGCTCGATCATGCAGCCCGCGGCGTCGAAAGCTGCCACGTCCTCCGGGGTCAGCGCGCCGTCCGCGGCGAGGTGCGACAGCACGGAGACGCCGGCTTTCACCCCCCGGCGGAACGAGTCGACCGAGACGTGGTGCATCATCGACTTCAGGCCCCGGCGGCGCGCCTGATCGGCAAGGGCCTCAAGCTGGGGCATAGTCATCACAGTGGAGTTGGGCTTGAGAGTCATCATGCTCTCGCGCTGCTCCCCGATCTTGATGGCCTCAGCTCCGCGCTCGTCTATCGCCCGGTCCACCGCGTCCCTGACCTGCTGGCCGGTCGCGTCCATCGGGAACTCCACCACGCCGGACGCGTGGGTCGAGTGATCGAGCGTCGTCATTCCCATGAACGAACGGAGGAGCCGCATCACGGGGCCGTAGCGCTCCGCAAGGTACGATCCGGGCGGCCCGACGACGACCGCCTGCAGGATGCGGGGGCCCGGCATCGCGCCTGTTGAGATCCTGTCCTTGAGTGTCCTCGTGGCGCGCAGGTCCTCGCTGTAGGCGTCCCTGATGTTGGTGACGCCGTGGACGAGGCACTCGGCCATGTTCTTGGCCTTCTGGTCCTCGGCATGCCTCCTGCCGAGCCTCACGTCCCGCAGCGAGGGGGCCATGGTGGTGAACGTCAGGCTTGTGTGGCAATGCGTGTTGAAGAGGCCGGGGACGACGGTCTTGCCCCGCAGGTCTACGGTGAAGTCCGGCGCGGCGCCGTCGGGCGCACCGGGCAGGCCGGGCATGGACTCGATCTTGCCATCCCTGACCAGGAGACGGGCATCAGGCGGATAGAAGGTCCCGTTGACGACGTCGAGGAGCCGGCCGTTTCGCAGCTCCACGCGGGCGTCGCCGGGAGGCCCATAGTCTCGCGCCAACACGGTCCCGGAATGCTCGTCCATTGCAGGTCCCTCCCCCTGTGGCCGCTGCTCGCATCTCGGCCGCCAGCCCTGTCTCAAGCACTCGCGGGCTTGAGTACCTCGGTGGTGGTAGCTATACTAACACAACGGGCAGCTCGCGCAACGCTGCCGGCATCCCGCTGTTCCGGAGGTGGCACCCATGGCGAAGGCGTCTCCGCTGATACCGTTGCCGAAGGGGTTCAGCCCTTTCCTCGAGCTGGTGGGCGTGGCCTTCGAGAAGGTCGAGGATGAGACCACGCGGTCCGTGCTTGAGGTCACCGAGAAGCTGCTGAACTCCCAGCGGCTGGCGCACGGCGGTGTCACGTACACCCTGGCGGACTGCGGCATGGGCGGGGCGGCCATCGGTTCACTGAGCGAGGGCGAGACCGTGCGCACTGTGGAGACGCAGATTGTCTACTTCCGGGCAGCCGGCATGGGGAAGCTCATCTGCGATGCGAGGGTTATCCACAGAGGCAAGCGGATCGCCGTCGTGGAGTGCGAGATCAAGCAGCGGGGGCAACTGGTGGCCAAGGCCATCGGCACGTTCTCGGTCCAGAAGAAGAAGGCGGCGTGAGGAGCCTCGCGCGCCGGAGTCGGGCCACGGGACGCGGCCATGCCGCTGCGGAATCGCCGTCTACAGCTTGACCTTGACCGGCCGCCCGCACTTGGGGCAGGGCCTGGTGTATGACGAGCGGATCGGCCCGCCGGCTCTGGGCGGCAGCAGGAACGGGTGCGCGCAGTGCCTGCACACGCCCAGGCGCGAGCTGAAGAACTGACGCGTCTGGTCTTCCTTACCCTTCATCGTCGCCCGCCGGGGTCTTTCTCACCAGCAGCGCTGTGAGGTAGAAGACTATCGGGGCGGCCACCCAGATCAGTTGCGGCATCAGCGTGATGTCGGCGCCGCGAAACTGGAAGAGCGCCGGGTTCCACGACTTCGGAATGTATGACCACGCGACCCCTGACGCCGACAACTCGACCGCCAGCTCCGAAAGGGTGCCCCAGACCAGGAGCACGGCCAGCTCGCTCCAGCGAAACCGGACGAACTGGGGCTCCCGGCACAGGTGCTTGACGAGGAGCATCCCCATCAGGAAGATGCCCCCGTCCCACGAGGCGTGCAGAAGGGGCTGGAGAATCGGGGGCAGCGGCCAGGCTGAGATCAGCTCGAAGACCGGGGTGGAGGAATGCTCGGGGCCGGCGAAGTGAAGCGGAAGCTCCCAGGTGAGTCCGATGGCGACGCCGATCCAGAACATCACCCAGACGAAGCGGCCGATCCGCCCGAACCGGAACAGCGCGAAAAGCGCGAGCGGAAGGGCAAGGGCGACAGCTATGTCGCCCCATTGAAAGAGCTGTTCGATCGTCTCGGAGTCGGACATCGTCACATCCGGATTCCAGGGCTGCAGTGATTCTACAGCATTTCGGCGCCGGATGTGCTCAGGACGACGTTCGGGCCGCTTCTCTCGTCTTCGAAGCGCCGTTGAGAATTGACAGTGGCCTTGCCGTCCAGTAGGCTTTGGGCCAAAGAGCCGGAACGGGCTTGTCGCAGCCGCGCCCACACGCACCGCTTGTCCGCACGGGGGTCGCCGGTCTGCCGGGGAGGTTGATCATCTATGGCTTTCAAGTGGCTGGACTACTACGATCTGGATGATCTCTTCTCTGAGGAAGAGAAGATGACCAGGAACGTGGTCAGGGAATTCATGGAACGGGAGATCAAGCCGCACATCGCGGACGCCTTTCATCACGAGCGGCCTCTGGATGTCAAGGAAGTCGCCCGCAAGATGGGCAGCCTGGGGCTCATCGGTTCATTCGTTCCCCGTGAATATGGGGCGGCGGGCACGAACCACGTGACATTCGGGCTCATCTGCCAGGAAGTGGGACGGGTGGACAGCGCAATGAGAAGCATCATTGCCGTTGAATCGGCACTGGTGATGTATCCCATACTGCAGTTCGGCTCGGAGGAGCAGAAGCGCAAGTGGCTGCCGGCAATCGCGAACGGGGAAGCCATAGGCTGTTTCGGCCTGACGGAGCCGGAGCACGGATCGGACATAGTCCCCATGGAGACCACGGCCCGGAAGGACGGCGATGCATGGGTCATCAACGGAACGAAACAGTGGATAAGCGAGGCCTCAGCCGCCGACGTGGCGATTGTCTGGGCCCGCTCGGAGGAAGGGATCAGGGGCTTCCTTGTGGAACGAGGCACGGAAGGTTTCACCCAGAGCTTCCAGAGTCGAAAGGGTTCCATGAGGGCGGGAGATGTCGGCGAGCTGGGCCTCGTGGACTGTCGAATACCAGCCGAGAACATCCTGCCCAAATCGGCGGGGATAAGGTCTGCGTTCGAATGCCTCAACGTGGGCCGCTACGGGATATCGTGGGGGGCGCTGGGCGCCGCGATGGACTGCTATGAGACAGCTCTGAGCTACACCAAGGAAAGAAGGCAGTTCGGAGCGCCTCTCGCATCGCGCCAACTGGTGCAGGAGAAGCTTGTGAGAATGCTGGTGGAGATCACCAAGGGTCAACTGCTTTCCTACAGGCTGGGCAGACTCATGGACGAGGGAAAGGCAAGGCCGCCGCAGATTTCCCTGGCCAAGAAGAACAACGTGGCTGTCGCGCGAGCGTGCGCCATGACTGCACGGGAGATGCTGGGGGCCATAGGCATATCCCTGGACTACTCTCCGATCAGGCACATGGCGAATATCGAGTCGGTATACACGTATGAAGGGACTGATGACGTCCACACGCTGATCCTGGGCTATGACATCACCGGGCTGTCCGCGTTCGGCGATGCGAAGACGACCGGGTGATCGGGGGAGGCCGGTATCGCCGTGTCGAGCATGAAGCAGGTCGTCATTGCCAGCGCCGTCAGGACACCTGTCGGCGCGTACTGCGGCGTCCTTCGCGACGTACCCGTGGAGAGACTTGCGGCGATAGTGCTGAACGAAGCCGTCAAGCGGTGCCGCGTCCGTCCGGAAGAGGTGGAAGAGGTCGTCATGGGCCAGTCCTACGCCAACGGCGAGGCCGCCAATCTGGGCCGCCTGGCTCTGCTTGAGGCCGGCTGGCCGGTCGAGATCCCGGGGTTCACCCTGGACCGCCGCTGCTGCTCGGGCATTCAGGCGGTCTGGTGCGCCGCGATGATGCTCCAGACGGAGGAAGCTGAGGTTGTTGTTGCCGCCGGCGCTGAGAGCATGAGCCGCGCCGAGTTCTACATCCCGGGCGAATACGTCAAGTGGGGAGTAGGCGGGAGAAGGGACCCCAAGTGGGGTTTCTTCCCACGAGGCCACGGCAGTCTCGATTTGTGGGGGATACCACTCTACGACAGGATTCAGCGCGGAAGGCCGATGCATCAGCCCATCGACAGGTTCGGAGAGCTCAATTCGATGATGACGTGGGCGGAGACAGCGGCGAAGGAAGAGGGTATCAGCCGCGACGAGGCCGACAGGTGGGCACTGCGCTCGCATCAAAGGGCGGTTGCCGCCACGGATGCCGGCAGATTCAAGGAGGAGATAGTACCCGTTGCTGTGCGCCGCAGCAAGGGCGGCGATGCCGTCATAGACGTGGATGAGACGCCCCGCCGCGATACGTCTCTTGAGCAGCTGGCCGGCCTGAGGCCGGTCTACGAGGGTGGAATCTGTACGGCCGGCAACTCCTCAAGCGAGAACGACGGCGCTGCCGCCGTCGTCCTGATGACATCCGACAGGGCCCGCGAGCATGGCGTCGAGCCTATGGCCTATCTGAGGTCATTCGCCGTTGCCGCCGTCGATCCCACTTTGACCTATCCGTCCGTTCCGGCGGCAGCGAACAGGGCGCTCAACAGGATTGGACTTCGGATCGATGACATTGATCTCTTCGAGGTCCAGGAGGCATTCGCTGCCCAGACGCTGGCGGACCTGAAGCTGTTGGGAATAGATGCCGCGGACATTGACCGGAAGGTAAACGTGAATGGTTCCGGCATCTCCCTCGGCCATCCGATCGGCGCGACAGGGGTCATGAGACTGGTGACTCTCGTTAATGAAATGGCGAGGCGCGACTGCAGGTATGGCCTGGCCGTGATCTGCGGCGGCGGCGGCCAGGGGATCTGTGTGATCGTAGAGAGAGCCTGATCGCAACGGCTATCCGGAACACCGGGCGGACGGCCGCAGCCGCCTGATCCGGTCCCCTCTGTCTTGCCCTTCACCGGACACAACTGCGACTGACCGTACCTTCGGCGTCCTCACAACCATGACCTCGGTAGGGTAGGCGGTTGTGCGGGACTACCCCCGCCCCAGAGCGAGATGTCGCGCCGTTCCCCCGCGGAGGCTGAGGGAAGGTGTGGCGCAGCAAGTGTAGGGTGGGTGGAGCAGAGCGAAACCCACCGCACCTACACAGCACGACGTACTCCTGCGGGGCTTGTGCCCGCGAAGGCGGGCAGCAGGAATCCGGACCAGTGACAGGAGTCACGGCGCTGCGACACGTCGGGCGCATTCTCCCGGCTCCGCAGTGGCCTGAATGGCGATCTCTGCCCGGAGTGCCGCCGGCGTAGTCGCGCGGCTCGGGCATGGTACTTTCGGTCACCCGAGCCACGGGTACATTGTGGTACCTGTCAACTTCACGCAGGTGACGGTAGTACCGGCCCGCCCGGCGCACTGTGGTGCGATAGTACCCGGCCCTTTGCTCTGGAAGTACTCTCGACTCCCCGCGATCCGGCGGTAGACTGTATGCCACACGACGACAATAGTACCGCTTCGATGATGGGTCGATCGTACTGTCGTCGGAAGCAGCCGGTACCCGCCGGTGCACTATCAACCGAGAGATCGCCGGGCCGGCCTCAAGGAGGAGGACATGACAACCAGCAGCCTGCAACGTATCCAAATGGGTGGCATGTTGACGGTCAAGGAAGCAGCCCAACTCCTCTACGTTCACGAGAACACCGTGCGCCGTTGGACCGAACAGGGGACGCTCAGAGCCTATCGCATCGGCCCCAGGGGCGATCGCAGGTTCAGGGCCGACGACATAGCCCGACTGCTTCGAGACGACAACAAAGGGATCCGCTATGACCTGCTGGGAGGCAGCGGGCTGTCCAAGCAGGCTGCCTGAGCCGGCGCACGGCCGCTCGCAACGCGAGGCAGCCCCGCTCAACTCATA